>CAZPQP010000038.1:0-13315 GCA_964588635.1 uncultured Bifidobacterium sp. | reverse complement strand
GGCGGCAGGAGCGACTCGGCGGCCGTGTAGACGGCGGCGATGCGCACCGTGGCGCTGACCCTGTCGGCCGCGCTCTGCGCCATCCTGGTCCCGAGCTCGAGCAGACCCAGTGCCTCGATCGCGTGCGGCAGGAAGGCCTCGCCGGCGGGGCTCAGCTTCATGCCGCGCCCGTCGCGCTCGGTCAGCGGCACGCCGATCTCCTCGCTGAGGGCGGCGATGGAGCCGGACACCGAGGGCTGGGACACGTGCAGGCGCTCTGCCGCGGCACGCACCGACCCATCCTCGGCCACGGCGATGAACGTGCGCAGCTGGGAGAGTGTCATAGCCATCGGGTTATGAATCATCCACGATTACCTGCTGGATGTCCATGTATCGGTGGCGTACCGTGTCGGCATGCAGAATCGTGACCGCCTCCACCGCTCCGAGCTCGCCGTCCCCGCCTCCAATCTCCGCATGCTGGAGAAGGCTCCCGACGCCGGCGCCGACATCGTGTTCCTCGACCTCGAGGATGCCGTGGCGCCCGACGACAAGGTGCAGGCCCGCCGAAACGCCATCGACGCCCTGCAGTCGCAGGACTGGTCGAAGGTGGCGACGTCGGTGCGCATCAACGGCCTTGACACGCACTGGGCGTACCGCGATGTCGTTGACATCGTCGAGGCCGTCGGCAACCGCCTCGACATGATCCTGGTGCCGAAGGTCGGCCGGCCCGCCGACCTCGAGTTCGTGGAGCTGCTGCTCTCCCAGATCGAGCAGGCGTACGGCTACGACCCGATTCCGCTGACCGCGCTGATCGAGACCGCGCCCGGCATGGCCAACGTCGAGGCGATCGCGCAGGCCTGCCCCGATCGGCTCGAGGCGCTCGTCTTCGGCGTGGGCGACTACATCGCCTCGACGCGTGCGCGCACCACCGTCATCGGCGGGGTCACGCCGGAGTACGCGGTGCTCACCGATCCCGATGCGGACGGCAACCGGGCGCTCCACTGGGGCGATCCCTGGCACTTCGCCCTCAACCGCGTGCTGGTGGCGTGCCGCGCCAACGGTCTGCGCCCCATCGACGGCCCCTTCGGCGACTTCAGCGACGCGGAGGGCTACCGCATGGCCTGTCGCCGCGCCGCCGCGCTGGGCTACGACGGCAAGTGGGCGATCCACCCGTCCCAGATCGAGATCGCCAACGAGGTGTTCTCGCCGCTGCCGGAGGAGGTCGATCGTGCGCGGCGCATCATCGTCGCGATGGCCGAGGCGGCCGCCGAGGGCCGTGGCGCGGTCTCGCTGGATGGTCGTCTGATCGACGCCGCCTCGATCAAGATGGCGGAGAACGTGGTGGCGCGTGCAGACATGATCGCCGGCGCCTAGTGGCCGTCCCTGCTGCGGATCTCGAGGTCGGCACCCTGGCGGGCGATGATGCGCTGCTTGAGCGCCTCCTGTTCGACGCGATCACGGCGACCGAGGGCGACGGCATCGTCCCCGGCGTCCTGCGCCTGCATGACCTCGCCACGCAGGCTCGCGCCGGCGATGCCGCAGCCGCCGCGCAGCTCCGTGCGGAGACCGCGCAGTTCGATCACCGTGCCGCCGGGGCGATGGCCAAGGCGCTCCTGATGCGACTGCAGGCGGCGAATCTGTCGGAGGAGCGCGAGCGCGTCCGACGCCTCCAGCGCTCCACCGCCCGCCAGGCGTCGCTCGAGCAGGCGATCGAGGAGATCGGCTCCCCCGAGGCCTTCCGATCGCACCTCGATGATCTCCACGTCGAACTCGTGCTCACGATGCATCCATCGGACGCGACGAGACGCGCAGTGCTGCACAAGCTGCACCGGCTCACGGAGCAGCTCGACGAGGTGGATCGCGCGCTCGGACCCGAGATGCTCGAGCAGGCGCTGGCCGAGGCACGGGAGACGATCGCCGCGTGGTGGGCGACCGACGAGGTGCGACGGAGCCGTCCGCCCGTCGAGGAGGAGATCCGCCGCACGATCTTCCTCGTCGAGACGGCGCTGTACGACGCTGCGGCCGACGTCGCCATGGCGCTCGAACGTCAGCTTGGCTTTCCCCTTCCTCGCGCACCCCTCTCGTTCGTGCAGTGGGCTGGCGGCGACATGGACGGCAACCCCTCGGCGACCGGTGAGACCGTGCGCTTCGCGGTGGTCGAGGCTCGCCGCGCGGCCCTGCGCCTGATGCGCGATCGCGTCGTGGCCGCCTCGCGGCTGCACTCCGAGGCTTCGCGGTATACCGATCCCGCCGCGCTGCTCCAGTCGATCGCACGTGATGCCACCACATTGCCGAGCGGCGATGAGGAGAGCAGCGCCTACGCGCACGAGCCGCTGCGTCGCAAGCTGCGCCTGATTCGCGATCGTCTCACCTGGTCGCTGCGCGCGCTCGACGATGACGTCCGCGTTGACCCCGCTTGGATCTACCGCGATACGCAGACGCTCATCGAGGATCTCTGCGTGGTGCGCGATGCCGCGCCGGGCGCCACGCCGTCGCTGGACCGCCTCGTCTGGCAGGCCCGCATCTTCGGCATCCATCTGCTCGAAATCGACGTGCGCCTGCACGCGCGCGAGCTGGGCGAGGCCGTCGATTCGCTGCTGCCCTCCGCAGCCGGACTCAGCGTCCGGGAGCGGGTCGCGCACATCGCCACGGCCATCGATGGCGCGGCCGACGCTGGAGCCGTTGCCGCCGATGAGGAGCTGCGGGCGGCGAGCGCCCTCGATGCCGCGGCCCGCCTGCGCGACGCCTTCGGATCCACGCCGCTCCGCTCGCTCGTGATCTCCGGCTGCGAGCAGCCGGACGACGTGCTGGCCGCGACCTGGCTGCTGCACCGCAGCGGCCTGCACGAGGTGCCCGTCGTCCCGCTCTTCGAGTCGGGCGCATCGCTGCGAAACGCGACGAGCATCGCCGAGGCGACGTTGGGCACGCCGGCGTTCCGCGCCCACATCGAGCGCGCGGGTGGCCGCTTCGAGGTGATGCTCGGGCACTCCGACGGCGGCAAGGAAGAGGGCTTCATCGGCGCGCAGTGGCGCATCTGGCGCGCCCAGGAGGACCTCGTCGCCGTCTGCCACCGCCACGGCGTCGGCTTTCGCGCATTCCATGGCCGCGGCGGCTCGCCTGCGCGCGGTGCGGCACCGCCAGACGAGATCGCACGCGCCCTCCCCGCCGGGGCGGCCAGTGGCGGCCTCCGTCTGACCGAGCAGGGCGAGGCTGCGCGATCCAAGCTCGCCCACCCGGTGCTCGCTCGGCGCGCGCTGGAGCAGGTGCTCTCCGGCGCGATGATCGCGGCCACCCGTGACGTCGACGACGAGGTGCCGATCGCATGGCGCGCGCAGATGGATCTGCTCGCCGACGTCGGACGAGCCACGTGGCGCGGGCTCCTCGACGACCCCGCGTTCCCCGGCATCTTCATGGCGACGACGCCGATCCAGCTCGCCGACGACATGAAGCTCGGGTCCCGTCCGGCTCGGCGTGCCGCGGGGACGGCGGACGGGCTGCGCGCGATTCCGTGGGTGATGGCATGGACCCAGACGCGCGTGCTCGTGCCGGCCTGGTTCGGCGCCGGCACGGCCCTGCGGCAGGGCGACGTTGAACTGCAACGGGCCATGCGTGCGCGTTGGCCGCAGTTCCGCGCGATCATCTCGGCGCTCGAGGCGGCGCTGTTCCGCACCGATCTGTCCTTCGGCGACGACTATCTCAGCCTGTCCGACGATCCGGAGGCCGCACGTATCTGGGACGCGATCTGCCGCGAGCACGCGATCGCCGAGCAGGCCGTGCTCAATATCACCGGCGAAACCTGCCTCTACGAGCGGCGACCAGAGCTGCGCGCGCGCCTCGCGCACCGCAATCCGTGGATCGATCCGCTCAGTGCGCTGCAGACGGAGCTCATGCGCCGGCTGGCTGCGGGCGACGCGGGCGTGCGCCAGCCGCTCCTGACGACGATGGCGGGCATCGCCGCTGGCGTGCAGTCGGTCGGATAGCCTATTCATAGGCCTTTGCCTAACCACAATCCGATAAATCGGTATGGAAGTTAAGAGAAGTCCGGCGTAGACTCCGGGCAGTCAACGCAGGAGTCCCCCGTGAGCGCCACCGCCCCCGAGCACACGACCGTCGAGAGCTACAACCCACCGGCGCGCCTCCTCGCGGGCCCGGGCCCCTCGAACGTCGATCCCCGTGTGCTCGAGGCGATGAAGAAGCCGCTCGTCTCCCATCTGGATCCGCACTTCTGGGATCGCCTGCCCGTGCTGGCCGACATGATCTCGACGTTCTACGGCCGTCGGGACGGCGTCTCCATGACGCTGTCGATGAGCGGCACCAGCGGCATGGAGGCCGGCATCCTCAATCTCGTCGCTCCGGGCGAGACGGTGATCGCCGCGAGCGGCGGCTTCTTCGGGAACCGGATTCAGGAGATGGTCCGTCGGCGCGGCGCGAATCTGGTGGCCCTCAACGTGCCGTTCGGGCGGCACGTGCCGAACGAGGACATCCTCGCCGCGCTGGATGAGCATCCCGAGGCGGTGATGGTCTGTGTCGTCCACGCGGAGACGTCAACCGGTGTCGCCCATCCGCTTCAGGAGCTCGGCGAGGCCATGCGCGCGCGCGGTTCCGAGGCGTTGCTCTTCGCCGACTGCGTCACGTCGATCGGCGCCATGCCCATCGAGGCGGACGCCTGGGGCATCGACTACGCCTATGCCTGCAGTCAGAAGGCGATTGCCGCGCCGCCGGGACTCTCCCCCATCACGCTGTCGAGCCGTGCCGTCGAGCGACTGGGTCGGGACGGCATGCCCGTGCCGTACTCGATGGATATCGCCGAGCTCATCAAGTACTGGGTTGATCGCCCCATGACCTACCACCACACCACCCCGAATCTGGGGTATTACGCTCTCGACGAGGCGCTGTGCCTCGGCCTCCAAGAGGGGCTGCAGGCACGCTTCGACCGTCATGCCGACGCCGGTGAGTACATCCAAGCGGGTTTCCGCGAGCGAGGTTTCGACCTGCTCGCCGATCCGTCGTGCCAGCTTCCTCAGCTGTCCGCCGTCTGCGTCCCCGATGGCATTGACGGCAAGGCGATCCAGGGCCGCTTGCTGCAGGAGTTCAACATGGAGGTCGGCGGTGGCCTCGGCCCCACCGCGCCGCCGATCTGGCGCGTCGGCATGATGGGCGTCAACGCGAACCGCGAGACCGCTGATCGGGTCCTCGCGGCGTTCGATCAGGTCCTCCCGAATGGAGCGCACTAGCCATGAACGCTGAACTGCATCAGGGTCCGCTGCGGGGATTGCGCGTGATCGACATCGCGACCGTCTTCGCCGGTCCGAGTGCCGCGCGACGCCTGGCCGACTTCGGCGCCGAGGTCATCAAGGTGGAGCGCGTCGGCGAAGGCGACGGCGCCCGCAAGCTGGGCGAGAGCGATGGTACCGACGGGTTCTACTGGCGTCAGATGAGTCGCAACAAGCGGCCGATCGAGCTCGACCTCAAGCAGGAGGCGGGCAAGGACGTCCTGCTCCGTCTCGTCCGCACCGCCGACGTGATCGTCGAGAACTTCCGTCCGGGCACACTCGAACGGCTCGGACTCGACCCTGAGACCGTGCTGCTGCGCGAGAACCCCGGCCTCGTGGTGCTGCGCGTCACGGGCTTCGGCCAGGACGGTCCGTACGCCTCGCGCGCAGGCTTCGGAACGATCGCCGAGGCGATGTCCACGCTCGCGTACACGACGGGACAGGCGGATGGTCCTCCGACGCTGCCGCCCATCGCCCTCGCCGACGAGGTCACGGGTGCGCTTTCGGCCTTCGCCGTGCTGGCAGCGATCCGCCACCGTGATCTGACCGGCGAGGGACAGGTCATCGACGCCACGCTGCTGGAGTCGATGCTCGACATCGTGGGTCCCGGCGCCGCCATCACCCATCGCTCCGGCGTCTCCGACGAGCGCATCGGTTCGCGCCTGTCGTTCTCCGCCCCGCGCAACGTCTACCCGTGCGCCGACGGATGGATCTGCATGTCGGGCTCTGCCGACTCCGTCGCCAAGCGGATCATGCAGGTGATCGGCGGCGACGACGTGGTCAACGATCCGCGCTTCGCGACGAATGCCGACCGCCTCGAGAACGCGGATGCGCTCGATGCGCTGATCGCCGACTGGACACGGCGTCACACGTGGACGGAGGCCGTCCGGATCCTCAACGAGGCAGGCGCCGCCGCCGGTCCGGTCTACAGCGCCGAGCAGCTGATCAGCGACGAGCACGTCATCGAGCGCGGGTCGCTCGCCCTCGTCGACAATCCCCACGGCGATGGCGAGCTCCTGCAGCCGGCCGTCACCCCGCGGCTGTCGCGCACTCCCGGTGGCGTGCGTCATGCGGGTCTCGCCATGGGCACCTGCACGGAGGACGTGCTCGTCGAGCTGGGGTACTCAGCGGCAGAGATCGCGGCCATGAGCGAGTCGGGCGCAATCGGCTCCCTGCCCGTCCGCGCCTGAGACAGCAGCGCCTGCCGCTGGTACCGTCCCGGCGTGAGCAGCTCCATGTGGGACGCTGAGGTCGAGTGCGCCGAGCCTGCCGGCGAGGCCGCGCTGATCGCCGCGCGCCTGCCCGAGCAGCTCGCGTACGTGGCGCAGACGAGCCCGTTCTACCGCGACCTCTGGCGGTCGGCGGGCGTTGATGCGACCCAGGTGCGGACGCAGGAGGACCTCGGGCGCCTGCCGTTCACGGAGAAGGACGCACTACGCCGCTCGCAGGACGCCACGCCACCGTTCGGCGGCACGCAGGGGGCGCCGCTCGAGCAGCTCGCGCGGATCCAGTGCACGGGCGGCACGACGGGCGTGCCTATGCGGATGGGCTTCACGAAGTCCGATCTCGACTGGCTCGATGACGTCGCCGCGCGGGCGACCTGGTGTGCGGGCGGACGCCCGGGGGACATCGTGCTCGAGTGCATGAACTACTCGATGTACGTGGGTGGTGTCACCGACCACATGGGCTTCGAGCGCGCCGGGCTCTGCGTGCTGCCCTACGGCGTCGGCAATTCGCTGCGCCTCCTCGAGCTGGTGGAGGCGATGGCGACGCCCTGGCTGCTGTACTCCACCCCGGCCTACGCGCTGCGCCTCGCGCAGGTGGCGCGGGAGCACGGCATGGACCCGCGTGCGCTGCGCATGGCCAAGGGCATCTTCAGCGGCGAGGGCGGCCTGCAGGTGCCCGGCTTCCGCGACCTGATCGAGGAGACGTGGGGTTGCACGGCGCAGGACGTCTACGGCCTCTCGGAGACCGGTGTGATGGCTGCGGAATGCGAGCACCGCACGGGTCTGCATCTCGTCACGCGCGGCCACTTCGCCACGGAGCTGATCGATCCCGTCTCCGGGGTGGTCATCGCGCCCGAGGACGGCGCCGAAGGCGAATTGGTCTTCACTAACCTCGCCCGTGAGGCGAGCTTCCTCGTGCGCTACCGCTCCCACGACCTCGTGCGCATCCACGGTGCGCCCTGCGCCTGCGGCAGGACCGGCCTGCGCTTCTCGATGATCGGCCGCTCCGACGACATGTTCATCGTGCGCGGGGTGAACGTCTTCCCGCTCGGCGTGCAGGACATCCTCTACGGCATGCGCCCCGCCGTCACGGGTGAGTTCCGCATCATCCTCGACCAGGAGCCGCCGATCGACTACGCGCCCCGTGTGCTGGTGGAGCGCGGCGACGACGACGCCGACGACCTCGCCCAACGGGTGGAGGCCGCGATTCAGGCGCGGCTCAACTTCACGCCGGCGGTCGAACTCGTCGCCGCCGAGTCGCTGCCGCGCGCCGAGCGCAAGTCGAAGCGCCTCTATCGCACGTACCTCGGGGAGGTCCCGGAATGACCCTCAACCACACGACCCATGGCGCCGTGGCGCTGCTGGAGCTGAACCGCGCGGAGGTCCGCAACGCGCTGTCCACGCAGGCGCTCGACACCCTGCTCGGCGTGCTCGGAGAGCTGCGGCACGACGATGCCTGTCGCGCTGTGGTGCTGGCCGGTGCCGGCCCGTCGTTCTGCGCCGGCGCCGACCTGTCCGAGCTGCGCCACTTCGACGATGCCGCCTTCGCGGGCTACGTCGAGCGCTACCGCCTTCTCGGCGACGCGATCCGCACCCTCGGCAAGCCGCTGATCGCCGCCGTCCACGGCCACGCCATCGCCGGGGGCTACGAGCTCATGTGCCTCGCAGATATGCGCATCGTCGCCGACGACGCCCAGCTGCGGGTCGGCGACCTGGACATCGGCCTGAGTCCCACCAGCGGCCTGACGTGGATCCTGCCGCGCCTCGTCGGCCTCGGCCGTGCACGCTGGCTGCTGCTCGCGGGCCCTACGCTGAACGGAACCGAAGCCGTGGCGATTGGCCTCGCCGAGGAGGCCGTGCCGGCCACCGAGGTCCGCGACCGCGCGCTCGCGCTCGCCGCCGAGATCGCCGCGCATCCGGGTCTGGGAGTCCGGCGCACCTTGGAGCTGCTGCAGGCCGGCGCGTCCTCCACGTACGACGAGGCGGTCGCCGCCGAGCTCGTCGCGGAGTACGAGACGTTCGCGCATCCCGAATCGCGTGCCGCCGTGGACGCCTTCTTCCGACGCCCCTGACGGATCACGCCTCCCGACCATACTGCCCCAGAGCGCGGATCACGAGGGCGCGGCGCAGGCATGCGCCGCGCACGCGTTCGGCGCGGTTGAGCTGAGCAGTGCCTCAGGCCCGCTGAGGCGCCGCCAACCTTCCGCGGCGCACGGCCCACAGCTCGAAGAGCAGCGTCCCGAACGGCGGGATGCCCGCCACGAGAGCGAGCAGGCCGACCGGCGCAGACCAGCGCAGCCGCCACCAGGTGACCAGGGCGACGACGAGGTAGACGATGAAGGCGCCGCCATGGAGCGCGCCGAAGACGGCCACGCCGGCCGTGGTCGTCTCGGTGACGTACTTGAGGAACATGCCGGCGAGCAGCCCCGCCCACGTGAAGGCCTCGAGCAGCGCCACAACGGCGAAGATCCGCCCCCAACCCGAGCGGGAAGATGGCAGGACGGGCTGCATGACCCGTCTATCGCACGCACCTCGCCGGCGGCTCGCAGCGGCGCGCTCATGCGGGGCCGGACTCCTCGGGTTGGACTCGAACCAACAACCCTCCGATTAACAGTCGGATGCTCTGCCATTGAGCTACCGAGGAATGCGGCGGAAGCATAGCCCGAACGTCGCAGCCTGCGACGCGCTACCGGTCGGGCACGTTCATCGCCCGCAACTCCGTGCGGAGCGCCTCGGATGCGCGCTGCAGCTCGGCCAGTCGGCGCATCTCATCGCCACTGGCCGACCCTTCCTCAACGCGGACGCGGAGCGGCCCAATCTCGTCGTCCGCTGCGCGCAGCTGCACCTGCAGGACCAGCTCGCGCAGCGCCACGCGACCGGCGGCTTCGTCGGGGATGATGCCGGCCGCGGGATCCCAGCGTCCGACCAGCGCGTACAGCTCGGCCACGACGTCCTCCGAGCCGGGTGGCGTCTCCGGGTCCTTGCCCTCGAGGCGCGCCTGCACCCACGGTACGAGCGCGAGGTGCGAGGGATCGCGCAATGCGGGTGCCGACTCCGTGAGCGCGTCGAGCCCATCGAACGGCAGCGCGAGGCAGGCGGCCAGCAGCTCCCGCTCCACGCGCGTGCGCTGATCGAGACGCCGGCGGGCGCGGTCGAGCGCACCGTCCTGGGCCACCGGCTGCCCGATGCGGGCGCCGCGGGTGAGTCGCGCCTCCAGCTCGGCGTCGAGGCGCAGCGCGTCGGCCACGCGGCGAACCTGCGCCGATCGGTCGGGCGTCGGCGGCGCCTCGGACAGGATGGTGCGCAGCTGCGCGTAGACGGCGTCGATCCCATCCTCGTCCCGTCGCGCCAGAGCCCGGCCGACGAGGAACGAGAGCACGCTCACGGCACCGGCGAACGCCTGCTCGACCGCCTCCTTGCCGCCCTCGGCGATCTCCGCCGGGTCCTGACCGGCGGGCAGCGGCACGATCTTCACCTCGAAGCCCTTCTGCTCCGCCAGGCGCATGCCGCGCAGTGCGGCGTCCTGTCCGGCCTGATCCGCATCGAAGGCGAGGACGAGAGTGGCGCACAGCCGGCGCAACTCGGTGAGCTGCTCCTCCGTCAGGCTCGTGCCCATCGACGCGACCGCCTCGTCGACGCCCACAGCGTGCAGCGCGATCACGTCGGTGTAGCCCTCGACGATGACCGCGCGGCCGCTCTTGGCGATCGGACCGCGGGCATGGTGCAGGCCGTAGAGCAGCCGGCCCTTGTGGAAGAACGGCCCCTCCGGCGAGTTGATGTACTTCGGGCCCTCCGCTCCGGGCATCACGCGTCCGGCGAAGCCGCGCACGCGTCCGCGGCCGTCGAACAGCGGGAAGACGATGCGGCCGCGCAGACGATCGATCGGACCGTTGCGTCCCTCGCTGGCGACGCCCGACGCGAGCAGCTCCTCGTTCGTGTAGCCCTTGCCCTTGGCGCCCTGCACGACCCGCTCCCACGCGTCGGGGGCGAAGCCGATGCGCCAGTGGGCGATCAGATCGGCCCCGAGCCTGCGCTCCACGAGGTACGCCCGGGCCGCCTCGGCCTCCGGACTCTCCCTGAGCACGCGCTCGTAGTAGGCGCAGGTCTCCTCCAGCAGGCGCTCGACGCGCTTCTCGCGCTCGATCTCGCGCGCCTCGGTGGGCGACAGCTCCTCGTACTCGATCGGCACGCCGTACCGCTCGGCCAGCCGTTCGACCGCCTCGGGGAAGTCGCAGGCCTCGAGCTCCATCACGAACTTGAAGACGTCCCCGCTGACGCCGCAGCCGAAGCAGTGGTACAGCTTCTGGGCCGGTTCGATCGAGAAGCTCGCGGTCTTCTCGTCGTGGAACGGACAGCGCGCCATCGCGCGAATGCCCTGCTGCCGTACCTGTCCGGTGCGCGCGGCGACCAGCTCGACGAGATCGGCGCGCTCGCGCACCTTCTCGACGGTGGCGCGGTTGATGCGGCCGGCCACGTCTAGAACCGCCAGGCGCTCGGCTCGAAGCGCTCGCGGTACGCCCGCAGCGCGTAGCGATCCGTCATGCCGGCCACGTGGTCGACGACGCGCGTCTCGAACGGGTCGTCCCCCGCCGGCACCTCGTCGGGGTGCTCGAGATACCAGGCGAACAGCGACTGCACGACATTGCGGATGCGGGCGCGCTCCGTCTCGGTGGCGGGGCGCATGTAGACCTCCTCGAACATGAACGCGCGCAGCTCGAGCAGCGCCTCGGCGTACGGCGCGGTCTGCTGGATGTCCTCCACGCGCGCCGACTCCTCGACGAGATCGTGCACGAGCGCGTCGATGCGGCGAGCTGCCGTGGAGCCGAGCAGCGCCACAGGGCCGGCGGGCAGGCGGGCCGGATCGAGCACCCCCGCGCGCACCGCGTCGTCGATGTCGTGGTTGATGTACCCGAAGCGGTCGACGAGCTTGACGATGCGGGCCTCCGGGGTCCGCGGCACCACCGGACCCGTGTGGTTGAGGATGCCGTCCCGCACCTCGTCCGTCAGGTTGAGCCCGCGGCCATTGCGCTCGAGGTGCTCGACCATGCGCAGGGAGTGCTCGTTGTGATGGAAGCGACGTCCGGTGCGCTCCTCGAGCGCGTCGGACAGCGCCTCCTCGCCCGTATGCCCGAAGGGCGGATGGCCGAGATCGTGCCCGAGGGCGATGGCCTCGGTCAGGTCCTCGTTCAGCCCCAGCGCGCGTGCCACCGCGCGCGCGATGCCGGTCACCTCGAGCGTATGCGTGAGGCGGGTGCGGAAGTGGTCGCCCTCGGGCGCGATGAAGACCTGCGTCTTGTGCTTGAGGCGCCGAAACGCCTTGGAGTGCACGATGCGATCCCGATCGCGCTGGAACGGCGTGCGCAGCCGACAGACCTCCTCCGCGTGCGCGCGTCCCCGGGAGTCGGCCGTCCGCGTGGCCCACGGGACCAGCCGGGCGTCCTCGTCACGGAGCATCCGGTCGAGGAAGCCATCGGCGACGGGGCCGGACAGCGCCTCATCGCGCTCCGCAGGGGAAAGGTCGGTCACACCACGTAGCGTAGTCAACGCCCCGTAGTCGGGCGCACGCGCCCCGCGCTTACGCTCAGATGATGACGGGCACGGTGCCGCCGTCGACGCCCCAGGCGGACCCGGTCACGTACGACGAGCGTGCGCTGCAGAGCAGGGCGATCACGTCCGCGATCTCCTCCGGCTCGGCCATGCGGCCGATCGGCCGACCGGCGCCCGCCTTGGCGAGGGCCTCCTCGCGCGTGCCCTCGCCCTTGTTCTGGTCGGCGAGACCGCCGTCCGCGAGCCACGTCGGCGTGTGCGTCGGCCCCGGACAGACGGCGTTCACGAGCACGCCGTGCTTCGCCTCCTGGTCCGAGACGAGCTTGGAGTACGACAAGAGCGCCGCTTTCATCACGCTGTAGTCGGGCATGCCACCCGACGGACGCTTGCCCGCGGTGGACGACACGAGCACCACGCGCGCCTGATCGCTCTCGCGCAGGTGCGGCAGTGCGGCGCGGGTGGCGCGGATGTGGCTCATCAGATTGAGCTGGAAGCACTCCTCCCAGTCCGCATCCGACACGTCGGCGAGCGTTCGCGACACGGCGAAGCCGACGTTGGCGACGAGCGCGTCGAGCTGGCCAAAGCGCTCAACCGTCGCCGCGACAGCAGCCTCGGGAACGCCGGGAGCCGCAAGATCGCCGGCGAAGGCGAAGGCCTCGGCACCGAGGCCCTCGAGCACGGTCACGGTCTCGTCAAGGCCGGCCTGACCGCGCGCGGCGACCGCCACGCATGCGCCTTCCCGCGCCAACAGCTCTGCGGTGGCGCGGCCGATGCCCGCCGAGCCACCGGTGATCAGCACGACGCGTCCCTGCATTCCAAGATCCATGGGTGCAGGGTACCGCCTGCCGGGAAGGTGACGCGTACCCTTGGGGCATGGCACGTGTGATCCTGATCCGTCACGGCGAGACCGACTGGAGCCGCGACGGTCGTTGGCAGGGCTGGAGCGACGTGCCGCTCAACGAGAAAGGGCACCGTCAGGCGCGTGAGCTCGTCGAGCCCCTCGCCCGGCAGCACCCCACCCACCTCGTCGTCTCCGACCTCGTCCGCACGCAGCAGACGCTCCAACCACTGGCCGATGCGCTCGGCATCACACCGGTGATCGACCCGCTGGTGAAGGAGATCGATGTCGGCAGTTGGGCCGGTCTCTCCCACGCCGAGGCGGAGGAGCGCTTCCCCGAGGGCGTCGCGCGCCATGATGCCGGCGGCACGGGCTGGGAGGATGGCGAGACCTACGGCGACATCGCGATCCGCGGCGAACGGGCACTGCTGCGCCACACCGACGGACTGCCG
>CAZPQP010000037.1:4248-13432 GCA_964588635.1 uncultured Bifidobacterium sp. | reverse complement strand
TCCACTACGGCATCTCCGACGACCTCGCGCTCGAGGTCGGCCTGGCCTGCGGCGGTGAGCTGTGGGTGGCCCTCGACCGCTACAGCCCGCGCACGGCCATGCGCCGCGGCGCGATCGCGCACGTCTTCGGCGGCGCGCAGAACGGCCGCACCCTTGTCTTCGACGTCGACGCCGACGCCATGACCGGCGACCTCGAGGGCGACCTGCGCGCCACGGCCGAGGCCGCGATCGCCGAGGCCATCGCCACGGAGACGTCGAGCGCCACCGATCTCGAGGACGGGGTGACGCTGTTCGTCGAGAGCATCCACCCCGCCCCGCGCGTCGTCGTGGTCGGTGCCGTGGACACCGCCGAGGCGCTCTGCCGCATGGCCGGCACGCTCGGCTGGCGCACCGCCGTCGTGGACCCCCGCACGAAGTTCGGCACCAAGGAGCGCATGCCGAGCGCCGACGTGCTGCTCACCAGCTGGCCCGACAAGGCCTACCCGGAGCTCGAGCTCGAGGCGGCCGACCACCTCGTCGTGCTGACCCACGATCCCAAGATCGACGATCCCGCCATCTCGCAGGCGCTCCATCTCGGCGTCGGCTACGTGGGCGCGCTCGGCTCGCGGCGCACGCAGGAGAAGCGCAATCAGCGCCTGCTCGAGTCGGGCAACACCGAGGAGCAGATCGGCCGCATCCACGGCCCCGTCGGCCTCGACATCGGTGCGCACTCGCCGGCCGAGACCGCCGTCGCGATCCTCGCCGAGATCATCGCCTACCGCTCGGGCCGCTCCGGTCGCCACCTGAAGGACACGACGGGCCGCATCCACCCGACGGACGAGCCCGCGAGCTGAGCGTGGCGCACGAGCTCGTCGATCCCCCGCTCGATCCCGCCCGGTACCCCTTCACGCACCCGATCCGCGTGCGCTTCGCCGAGACCGACGCGATGGGCGTCGTCCACCACGCCTCGTACATCCCCTGGCTCGAGGAGACCCGCGTCGCGCTCCTGGCCCACGGCGGGCACGACTACGCCGAGGTGCACAGCGGCGGACTCGACCTCGCGGTCGTGGACGTCGCCGCGCGCTACCGGCGATCCGTGAGGTTCGGCGAGCCCGTGATCGTCCACGCGGGCGTCGCGGAGATCTCGCGCACGCTGCTGCAGATCGCGTACCTCGTCGCCGTCGACGACGAGGTCGCCCTGACCGCCGTGACCACCCACGCATGCGTCAACCGCGAGGGCCGCCCCCTGCGGGTGCCCGAGTGGCTGATGGATCTCGCCGAGGGCGATACCGCCCTGCGCGCGTAGCCGTCCCGCCGATCAGGTTCCGCTTGGGGTCAGACCCCAAACGGAACTAGAACGACTGCCCGCCGTCGAGCGACGCGAACAGGCGGCCGTCGGTGCCGACCGCGAAGACGAGGTCGGGGTTGCGCGGGTCGATCGCGATCACGGAGGCGTTGAGGCCGCTGATCGACCACGTCCGGCCGTTGTCGCGCGTCACGATCACCTTCGGCGTCGCGACGGCGATGCGACCCGCAGCCGTCCGCGCCGCGGCGACCGTCTGCGCATTCGATACCCCGGGCACGGACTGGAAGCTCGCGCCGAGGTCGTCGGAGGCCTGCAGGCCCTGCCGGCCGCACGCCACCCACAGGCGCTCGTTCTTCCCCGCCTTCGCGCCGCCGGCCGCGATCGCACGCGGGCGCGCGCAGAGACCGACGGCAGGCATGTCCCACCAGTAGGCGCCGCCGTCGTTCGAGTAGCGCAGGCGCACTCCATCCTCCGTGGAGATCGCCCACAGGCGCAGGCGCCGCGCGTTGCCGGCGAGCAGCGTGACCGCATCGCCGAACGGCCAGGCGACGCGCGGATTGGCCTCGCCCTCGAGGCTGTAGTCGTAGACCTGCGCCGTGGCGCCGCGCGACACCAGGATGCGGTCGTAGTACGACGCGGCGGCCACCGCGGGCTTGCGGCCGGTCGCGGGCAGCTGCCACGTCCGGCCGCCGTCGAGGCTGTACTGCATCCCGTAGTCGCCGCCGACGAGCAGCGGGCCCTGTGCCTCATCGGAGATGAGCAGGAAGCGGGGCTCCGCGAAGCCGGCCGGCAGCGAGCGCGGCTTCGGCTCGAGCCCGCAGGCCGCGAGCGCCGCGGCCGCCGCGCAGACCAGCAGCCCGATCGCCAGACGCCTCACGCCCCGAGCGCTCCTCCGCGCGTGGCGGCGACGACCGGCGGTGGGCCAGCCCGCAGGTTCTCCTGCTCGTCCTCCGTCCGCGAGATCGTGCGGCGCACATCGCCGAACGAGAGCCCCTCGACGGAGAGGAACACGAACCCGAGGCCGGCGCCGAGGGCGACCTCGATCACCTGCAGGCCGATGGCGAACGTGACGGCCTGGCCGAACGAGACGTCGAACGCCTGCGAGAGCGCCGTGGCGACCGCCAGCTGGAACACGCCGAGATTGCCGGGTACGAGCGGGACGAAGCCGACGAGGTTCGAGACGAGGAACACGACACATGCCGCCGCCACGGGATGCGTGTCGATGTCGAAGGCGAGCAGGGCGAGGTAGATGCCGACGATCTGCGCGATCCACGAGAGCAGCCCCGCCCCGATCGAGCTGATCGCGAGCCACGGGCGGCGCAGCAGCTGGGCGCCGCGGCTGAGCGAGTGCAGATGCAGCTCGACAGTGCGCAGCGTCGAGCGCCACCACGTGCGGGCGTAGTCTTCGCGGACCTCGCCGCGACGCAGCCGCCAGCGGCTGACGAGCTCGACGAGACCCACCACCACAACGCCTGCGGCGAGCGCCCCGAGCAGGATCAGCGTGCCGCGCCCCGCCCAGTCGGGGACGCCGTCGACGGTGAAGACCATCGCCACGAGCAGCACGGCGAGCGTGATGCCGAGCACGAGCTGCTCCATCACGACCGTCGCGGTCATCGTCGAGATCGGCACGTCCTGCCCCTCCTTCTGGAGGCGCCGCCGCAGCACGACCATGCGCCCGACCTCGCCGAGACGTGCGATCAGCACCGTGTTGAGCAGGAAGCCGACGAAGATCGCGGGCAGCACCGCCCGGTACGGCGCCTTGACGCCGGGCACCGAATCGAGTGCGCTCTTCCAGATCACGCCCTTGAAGGCCACGCTGATGAAGTTCGCGAGCAGGGACAGGATCACGAGCGGGATGCTGAGGCTGCGGAACGTGTCGAGGATCGCCCCGACCTCGCCGCGATCCACCCGTGCGAGCGCGATCGCGGCGATCGCGACGATGATCCCCGCGACGATCGCGAGGCGCTTCCACGAGATCGGCTTCGGCGGATCCAGCACGGCCATCTCGCTCATGGTCAGGAACGCGAACTCGCGCTCGCGGGCCGCGGCGATGATCCCGGGGAGCGCCTCCGCCGTCTGCGAGCGATCATCGTCGCCCCAGCCGTCGGCGTCGTGCAGCAGGAGGATCGCACCGGGCTTGAGCGCCTTCGTCGAGCGCTGCACGATCACGTCGGCTCCGGGCTTGGCGGTGTCGAACACCCCGGCGCTCCACGCGCAGGTGAGGTAGCCCAGCCGCCGGGCGGTGCGGGCCACGAACGGACTCCGGAAGCCATGCGGTGCGCGGAACACGCGCACCGGCGGCCCGCCCGCGCGGCGCAGCAGGCGCTCGGTGCGCTGCAGCTGCTGGTGCACCTGGGTGGCACCGGCGAAGGCGAGGATGCCGTGGTCGTAGCCGTGGTTGCCGAGCTCGTGCCCCTCGCGCACGATCCGCTCGATCAGCTCGGGATGGCGCTCCGCGTGCTTGCCGAGCACGAAGAACGTGGCGCGCACGCCCTCGGCGCGGAGGGTGTCGAGGATGCGCGGCGTCGTCTCGGCCGACGGCCCGTCGTCGAAGGTGAGGGCGACCACGTCCCTGCGGATGCGCTTGCCGTCCACGACGCCGCCGAACAGCGGCGAGCTGGCGCCGAACATCCCCCACGCCCCCAGCGTCAGCAGCAGGATCGCCGCCACATCGACGACCCACGCCAGCCAGGACAGGTTCGTGTTGGTCAGCACCGCGTCGACGAGCACGGCGAGCGCAGCGACGGCCACTCCGATCAGCACCGCTCGGAGGATCGTCTGGCGCTTCGTCATGGGCGCGGGCCCTTGTCGAGCAGCTCGACGTAGTAGTCCTCGAGCTGCTTGGCGACCTTCGTCCACGCGTACTCGGTGACCGCGGTCCTGCGTCCCTCGCGCCCCATCCGATCGCGCTCCTCCGGGTGCTCGATCATGTACATCAGCGCCTCGGCGAAGCGCTCGACGCTCTCGGCCGGCGAGATCAGCAGTCCCTGCCTGCCGTGCTCCATCAGCAGCTGGAAGCCGGAGATGCGGCTGGCGACGACCGGACGGCCGCAGCTCATCGCCTCGAGCAGCACCATGCCGAACGAGGCGCGCTGGCACGGCGTGCAGTGGATGTCGGCGGTCGCGTAGTACCGCGGGCGATTCCAGTTGACGCGACCCGCCCAGTGCACGTCGTCGGCGACATCGGCGGGCACCTGGCTCTGGTAGCGCGACTTGAGCGGTCCGTCGCCCACGACGATCAGCCGGACGTCGGGACCGACGCGACGACGCACCTCGGTGAAGGCGCCGATCATCGTGTCGAGGCCGTTGCGCGGATCGAAGCGCCCGAGGAACAGGATGTTCAGCTTGCCGTCCTTCAACTCCGCGATCGGGTCGGCCTCCGGCGAGAAGCGCCGATCGTCGATGCCGTTCGGGATGACGGTGTACGCGTACGGGAGGTAGGGCGCGAGCGAGCCGATGCACGCCTCGCTGACCACGATCTTGCCGTCGAGGCGACCGATCACGCGACGCATCAGCGGCGCGGCGACGTCGAAGGCGAAGCTCCGGGGGAAGACGGAGTGGAAGGTGCCGACGGTGACGGCGGATTTCGGCGCGGCGAGGACGCCGACCATCGGGAGGATCGGGCTGTAGGGCGAGTGCACGTGCACCACGTCGACCTTGCGCTTCTCGAAGATCTGCTTGAGCCGGCGACGCAGCAGCGGATCGACGACGTGGTACGTCTGCGAGGCGTTGCCGTAGCCGGGCAGGGCGCGGCCGAGGCGGACGATCTCGAACGGCACGTTCGCCTCGGGGCGGATGTCGCCGTCGACGATCGGCGGCGGACGCAGGACGTTGCCCGTCACGATCGTCACGTCGTGGCCGCGGCGGGTCAGCTCCGTGGCCTGTCCGTGGACATGCTCGGTGATCCCGCCGAGGTGCGGGTAGTAGTAGTCGGTGACGATGGCGATCCGCACGCTGCCTGCATCGTAGCCCCGTCGCCCGCCTTGGCACTTTCCCCCGGAGAGTGCCAAGCGGAATCGGCTCCCGCGCTATAGTGCGGCTCGTGCCTACGTACGAATATCGCTGCGCAGAGGGTCACGAGACCGAGGTCTTCGCGAAGATGACCGATCCGCCGCTGAAGAAGTGCCCGACGTGCGGCAAGAAGGTCGAGCGCGTCCTGTTCGCGCCGCCGATCCACTTCAAGGGCTCCGGCTACTACTCCACGGATTACGGCAAGGGCGGCAAGCGCGCCGCCAAGGAGAAGGCCGACGGCGGCGAGTCCAAGACGTCCGACTCGTCCGACGCCAAGAAGGGCGATGCGGCCGCGTCGAGCGCCTCGTCGAAGAGCTCCGACTCCGCCTCGAAGCCCAAGTCCTCCGACTAGAGGCCCGCGAGCACGACGCGCCCCGCCTCGGCGATGGCGCGCAGGCCCGCCGGGAAGTCCCAGTTCGCGCGATCCTCCTCCTCGACCATGTTCGAGATCGCGCGGAGCTCCAGCGCGGGGATGCCCGCCTCGGCCGCGGCGCGGAGCACGCCGAACCCCTCCATCGCCTCCACGTCGCAGTCGCCACCGCCGACGTGCGCGCTCGTCGCGATCGGCAGCCGGTGCGCGTCGGGCAGGAGCGCCCCCACGCGCGCGAGCAGCGCGGCGTCGGGCTCGATCGTGCGGACGGTCGGGACCGCCGCCGCGAGGTCGCTGTAGCGGCTGAGCGTGCCGATCACGACATCGCCGATCGCCAGTCCGCTGGCGCGGCGCACACCGGCGATGCCGAGGTGCAGGATCGCGTCGGGCCGATGCTCGGCGAGATGCGCCGCGGTGTGCACGGCCGCCTCGACGGGGCCGATGCCGACCACGAGGGCGTCGGCGCCGCCCACCCAGTCGACCTCGCCGGCCGTGGCACTGATCACGAGGACATCCATGCCGACATGATCCCACGCCGCGGCCGCGACGCCCGCCCGTGCGATAGTTCGGACGCAGTCCGTCCGAGGAACCACCATGCAGACGCTCTCCCGCATCGTCACCGGCCGCCGGTCCAAGTGGCTCGTCCTGCTCGCGTGGATCATCCTCGCCGCGGGGCTCGGCTCGTTCCAGGCCAAGCTCAACTCCGTCACCCAGAACGACTCGACGACCTTCCTGCCGGCGGGGGCCGACTCGACCAAGGTCCTCGACGAGCTCCGCTCGCGCTTCGACAACGGGCGCACCATCCCGGCACTGATCGTCTACCAGAACCCCGACGGGCTGAATGACGCCGATCGCGCCGTGATCGCCGCGGACGAGAAGGCCTTCGCGCAGCTGCCGGACCACGCGCCGATCCAGTCCCCGCTCGGCCCCGCGGCCGCGCAGCAGGGGCTCCTGTCGGAAGACGGCACGACGGCGATCATGATCGTCCCCCTGACCGCGCAGGTGATCGACAAGATCGAGCCGGTCGTCAAGGACATGCGCTCGATCAGTCAGCAGGATCGACCCGAGGGCCTGTCCGTCTACGTCTCCGGACCGGCTGGTATCACCGTCGACGCCGTCGAGGTCTTCGGCAACATCGACGGGAAGCTGCTGATCGGGACGACGATCCTGATCCTCGTCCTGCTGCTCCTGATCTACCGGTCGCCGATCATCGCGCTCGTGCCGCTGGTCGTCGTCGGCGTCGCCTACTCGATCGCCGGCGGCGTCGTCTACCTGGTCGTCAAGGCCTTCGACCTCCCGATCAACGGCCAGGCCACGGGAATCCTGATCATCCTGATGTTCGGTGCGGGCACCGACTACTGCATCTACCTGATCGCCCGCTACCGCGAGGAGCTGCGCGTCCGCGAGGATCGCCACGACGCCATGCAGCACGCCGTCGCACGGTCCGGCCCCGCGATCCTGTCCGCCGGTGGCACCGTCGTCGCGGCCATGCTGGTGCTGCTCGTCGCCGACCTGTCGAGCACGCGCAATCAGGGCCCCGTCCTGGCGATCGGCGTGGCGATCACGATGCTGGCGGGCCTCACCCTGCTGCCCGCGCTGCTGACGATCATCGGCCGCGGCTCCTTCTGGCCCGCCGTCCCGCGCTTCGGCTCGGAGGACCGCTCGCGCCGCTCGCTCTACCATCGCGTGGGCGAGTTCGTCACCCACCGTCCCGTCGTGACCGTCGTCGTGGTCACGGTCGTCCTGCTCGTGTGCGTGCTGGGCGTCCTGTCCAACCCGAGCGGGCTCGGCATCGGCGGCGGGTTCCGCGCCAAGCCCGAATCGATCCAGGGGCAGATCGCCCTCGCCAAGGCGCTGCCGCCGGGCGAGCTGGCGACCACGCAGGTCATCGTCGATGCGCCCAAGGACGAGCTCGAAGCGGCCACCGGCGCCGTGATCGGCGCGCTCCAGGCCGACACGGCCGACGTCGCCGCCGTCCGCCCCAGCCTGACCGCCACCGACGGGCAGGCGCAGGTGCTCGAGGTCGTCCTCACGCGAGATCCCTACAGCGATGCGGCCAACGCCTCGATCCCCCGCATTCGCACGTTGGTGGAGACCGCGGCGGCCACCGCCGGCGGCTCGGCGCTCGTCGGCGGCCCGACGGCCCAGGACTACGACACGAATCGGGCCGTCAACCACGATGCCCGGCTGATCGTGCCGCTCACGCTGCTGCTGATCCTGATCATCCTGATCCTGCTGCTGCGCGCCGTCATCGCGCCGCTCTACCTGATCGCGACCGTGATCCTCTCGTACTTCGCGACGCTCGGGCTCTCGTACCTGATCTTCCTGCACGTCTTCGACAGCCCCGGCGTCGATCCGGGCTACGCGACGTTCCTGTTCCTGTTCGCCGTCGCGCTCGGCGTCGACTACAACATCTTCCTCGTCTCCCGGATCCGCGAGGAGGCCGACGCCATGCCGATGCGCCCGGCGGTGCTGCGTGCCCTCGAGACGACCGGCGGCGTGATCACGAGTGCGGGCCTGATCCTCGCCGGCACGTTCCTCGTCCTGATGACGCTGCCGCTCGAGGCGCTGTTCCAGCTCGGCTTCGGTGTCGCGCTCGGCGTGCTGATCGACACGTTCGTGGTGCGCACCCTCCTGGTGCCCGCGCTCGCCGTCTGGGTCGGGGATCGCTCGTGGTGGCCCGGACGCGTGCCGGACCACACGGCACCGCCGTCCGAGTGACCCGGCGCGCGGCGCGCGGACACGGCGCCGACCGGCACTAGAATCGCCGTATGGACATCCTCGTTCTCCAGCACATCGCCTGCGAGCCGCCCGCCGAGTACGGCACGGTGCTCACCTCGCGCGGCCACACCCTCCACACGGTCGAGGTCGACGAGGGCGAGCCGCTGCCCGACTGGCGCGACTACGGCGCGATCATCGCGATGGGCGGACCGATGGGCGCGTACGAGGATGAGCTCCACCCGTGGCTGACGGACGAGAAGCAGCTGATCGGCGACGCCGTGCGGGCCGGACTGCCGTTCTTCGGCGCGTGCCTCGGCGTGCAGCTCCTGGCCGCGGCCCTCGGCGCGCGCGTCTATCCGGGCGCGGCGCCGGAGGTCGGCATCCTCGACGTCATGCGCACCGAGGACGGCGGCTCCGACCCGGTCGCCTCGATCCTGCCGGAGCGCTTCAAGGCCCTCCAGTGGCACGGCGACACGTTCGACCTGCCCGAGGGCGCCGTCTCGCTCTTCTCCAGCCCGGCTTACCCGAACCAGGGCTTCCGGTACGGCGAGGTCGCCTACGGGGTGCAGTTCCACCTCGAGGTCGATGCCGCGCTGGCCGACGAATGGTCGCGCGTGCCCGCCTACAGGACGGCGGCGGAGGACGTGCTCGGTCCCGGTGGCCTCGACGCGCTGCTCGGCGGCGTGCGTGGGCACTCCGACCGGATGCTCCCCCACGCCCGCACGCTGATCGACGCCTGGCTCGACCACGTGCTCGAGTACGGCCGCTCCTAGCGCACGCGCACGTTCGGCAGGTCG
>CAZPQP010000037.1:0-4148 GCA_964588635.1 uncultured Bifidobacterium sp. | reverse complement strand
CCGATCGCCTCCGTCGAGGAGGTGACGGACCAGCCGCAGCGCTTCACGCTGCTCGACCAGCACCTCGTCGCCTTCCGCACCGAGACGGGCATCAGCGTCTTCAAGGACCTCTGCATCCACCGCGGCGCCGCCCTCTCGCTCGGCGAGGTGAGGAACGGCTGCATCGTCTGCCCGTACCACGGCTGGGAGTACGACGCCACCGGCGCGTGCGTGAAGATCCCCGCGCAGCCCGACAAGCCGATCCCGGCAGCGGCGCGCGCGATCCCGTACCGCGTGGCCGAGAAGTACGGCGTGGTGTGGGTGGCACTCGAGGATCCCATCCAGGACATCCCGCACATCCCGCTCGGCCTCGACACCGACCCGGACTACACCAGCGAGCTCTTCAGCATCCTCGACTGGAACACGAGCGCCGGGCGCTCGACCGAGAACTCGATGGACGTCTCGCACTTCCCCTTCGTGCACCCGAACCTGCTCGGCGATCCCGACCATCCCGAGCAGGAGCCGTACGACCTGCACGCCGAGGACTGGGGCCAGTGGTTCGTCGTGCCGAACGCGTTCTGGCGCAGCGTCGACCAGACGCAGAACGCGGTCATCACCTACACCTACACGCATGTCTATCCGTTCACGATGCACCTGCACGTGACCACGGTGGGCAGCGACGACATCATCAGCGTGATGGTGATCGCGTCGCCGACCGAGGCGAAGCGGACGCGCGTCTTCCGCATCGTGTTCCGCAACTTCGTCGAGACCAACCCGAACTTCGTCAGCGACTACCTGCACATCCTCGAGCAGGACCGCGTCGTCGTCGAGAGCATCCGCCCCGAGGAGATCCCGACGTCGCTGAAGGAGGAGCTCCACATCAAGGTGCCCGACCTCTCCTCGATCGCCTTCCGTCGCTGGCTCGAGGACGTCGACACCCAAGGGCTCGCCGAGATCTAGCCTCAGGGATTCCTCACGTACACTGGGTGCGTGTCGTCCGCGTCGCTCATCGCGCCCCTGTTCGCGAGCCCGATCTCCTGGCTGAATCCGGAGAACCTGCTCGAGTCGGCGGGCCCCATCGCGATCTGGGTGGCGGCGGCGATCATCTTCGCCGAGTGCGGCCTGCTCATCGGATTCTTCCTCCCCGGCGACTCGCTCCTGTTCGTCGTCGGCCTGTTCGTCGGCAACGGCGCGATCGACATGCCGATCGCGCTGGTCTGCGCGATCCTCTTCGTCGCCGCGGTGGCGGGGAACCTCGTTGGCTATGCCGTGGGGTACCACACAGGCCCGGCGCTGTTCAGACGCGAGGACTCACGGATCTTCAAGAAGAAGTACATCGATCACACCGAGGAGTTCTTCAACCGCTACGGCGCGGCCGCGATCGTGATCGGCCGCTTCATCGCCATCGTCCGCACGTTCATCACCGTGCTCGCCGGCGCCAGCCGCATGGACTTCAAGCGCTACGCCTTCTACAGCGCCATCGGCGCGCTGCTGTGGGCCGTCGGCCTGACGCTCCTCGGCTACCTGATCGGCAACGTGCCGGTGATCAAGAACAACCTCGAGATCGCGATCCTCCTGATCGTCGTCGTCAGCATCGTCCCGATCGCGATCCACCGCCTCAAGGCGCGCCACGACGCCAAGCACGCCTGATTCCGGCCGGGCCGGAGTCAGACGCCTGAACGACGTCTGATCAGCGCATCTTCTCGCCGGACGGATCGACCAGACGGTCGGCGGCGATCGTGGCCGTGACGATGCCGTCCAGCGTCTCGACCTCGACCGTGTCGCCCTCGGCGAGCTCCGTCGGCAGGTAGGCGAAGGCCAGCATCGCGCCGACCGTGTAGCCGTAGGCCACCGAGCGCAGGCGGCTGATCGGCGCGCCGTCCCGGAGGACGACCTCGCCGCCGTAGGCCGGCAGCCAATCGCCGTCGCCCAGCTTGAGGGTGCGGATGCGCGTGGCGAAGCCCGCGGCCCGGCGCGTGTCGAGGGCGTCCTTGCCGACGTAGTCCGCATCCTTCCGGGCGCAGAACGCCAGCCCTGCCTGATCGGGCGTGTCGCCCGGCGTGAGGTCGGTGCCGATGTAGCGGTACCCCTTCTCCATGCGCAGACCATCGAGTGCGCGATAGCCGCAGACACGGAGCCCCTGCGCCGCTCCGGCGGCGAGCAGGCTGTCCCAGACGGCGGTCGCCCACGCGCGGGTGACGTACAGCTCGTAGCCGAACTCGCCGACGTAGGTGATGCGCTGCGCGAAGGCGGGCGCGCTCCCGACGCGGATGTCCTGGCCAGTGCCGAAGGGGAACGCCTCGTTGGAGAGGTCGGCGGTCGTGACCGCGCTCATGATCGCCTTGGCGTTGGGGCCCCAGATGCCGATCACGGCGAGCTCGTCGCTCTCCTCGCGGATCGTCACGTCGTACTGCGCACGATGGGCGATGCCCTCGAGCCAGCCGCGATCCGTCGCCACGGCACCCGCGCCGGTGACCATGCGGTACCGATCCTCGGCGAGGCGGGTGACCGTGACGTCGGCGATCACGCCGCCGCGGTGATCGAGCATCTGCGTGTAGATGACGCTGCCGACGGGCCGGTCCACCTCGGCATCGCATGCGAACTGCAGCAGCGCGCACGCGTCGGGGCCGTCGATCGCGATCTTGCCGAAGCTCGAGAGGTCGATCAGGCCGGCGGTCTCGCGCATCGCGCGATGCTCCTCGCCGATGCGGTCGAAGAACGGCATGCGGCCCCAGCCCCACGCGCGCTGGTCGGCGCCCATGCGCCGCCAGGGCTGGCCGGGCTCGATGTACTCGGCGCGCTCGAAGCCGGACTTGACGCCGAAGACGGTGCCCGCCTCCTGCAGCCGGTGGTGCAGCGCGGACACGCGCGTCGGGCGGCCCCACTCGTCCTGGTCGTACGGATACCGCAGGTGGTAGTAGTAGCGGTAGGTCTCGCGTCCGGCCGTGGCGGCGTGCTTGGGATCGCGGTAGACGTCCGGGAAGCGCCAGGGGCGATAGCTCGAGACGTCCCACTCGGTCTCGCCGGTGATGATCCACTCCGCCAGCGTCTTGCCCATGCCGCCGGCACCGCCGAAGCCGTTCAGCGAGAGACCGGCGGCAACCCAGAAGCCCGGGACGCCGGGCATCGGCCCCAGCAGCGGATTGGCGTCGGGTGTCATCGCGTCGGGATGGCAGATCAGCGCGACGACGCCGGCCTGCTCGAGGAACGGGAAGCGGCGGATCGCGCCCTCCATCAGCTGGACGAAGCGCTCCTCGTCGGCCGGGACCGTGCGCGCGCTGTGCTCCCACGGCACGCCGTCGATCCAGCGCGCGGGCGCGTCTGGCTCGTAGCCGCCGAACAGGATGCCGCCCGCCTCGGCCTTGCCGTAGACGAGGTTGTCGGGATCGCGGAAGCACGGCATGTCGCGCGGCAGCTCGTGCCCCTCGACGGCCGTCAGGGCGATGTGCTGATGATCGACCGGCGTGGACGGCACCCACGTGCCGACCATCTGGCACACGCGCGGCGCCCACATGCCAGCGGCGTTGACGACCGTCTCGCACGCGATGCGGCCCTGCTCGGTGCGGACGGCGACGACCTCGCCACCGGGAGCGCGGTCGATGCCCGTCACGCGGCAGTGCTGGATGATCTCCACGCCGAGCTCGCGCGCGGCGTTGGCGAGGGCGTACGTCGTGCGGTGCGGATCGAGCCAGCCGTCCTGCGGCACCCAGACGCCGCCGTACAGCGACTCGGGCGAGGCGGCCGGCATCTTCTCGAGGCACGCCGCGGGATCGAGCAGTTCGACATCCATGCCGATGCCGCGAGCGCGCGACACGCCGCGGCGCATCTCCGCGAGCTGCTCGGGCGACGAGGCGATGCGCAGCGAGCCGGTCGTCTCGAACACCTCGAGCTCGTTGTACAGCTCGATCGAGTAGCGACGGAACTTCATCATCGTCTCGGACGGGTTGAACTGCGTCACGAGGCCGGCCGCATGGTGCGTGGAGCCGCTCGTCAGCTCGCCCTTGTCGATCAGGACGATCTTCCCCGTCCCGCCGCTGAGCTTGGCGAGGTGGTAGGCGATGCTGCACCCGGTCACCCCGCCGCCGATGATGACGACGTCTGCCTGCTCGATCATGTGGTGCTCCTCAGGACAGCACGCGGCTGCGGTCGGGGTCGTAGAACGGCTTGAG
>CAZPQP010000036.1:0-13464 GCA_964588635.1 uncultured Bifidobacterium sp. | reverse complement strand
CGCCGACCTCCTTGCCGAGGCGCTTCCAGCCGGCATGGAGGGTGGCGAGCGCGTCCTCGGACAGCGGCTCGTAGCGGGGCATGGCGTTCGTCAGCACGGGGACCTCATCTCAACTTGCAACTAAGGTTGCAGATTACCTGATCGGGCACGCGCGGACAACCGATCTGGACCCGGGTCCAGATCGGCACGAAGATGGTCGATCTGGACCCTGGTCCAGATCGGTCGTCGATCGATCAGGCGCGGCGCTGCGTCAGGAACCGCGTGATGCCGACGGTGATCGCGGTGGCCTCCGCCAGGCGGCCCTCATCGGACTCCATCTGCGGTGCGTCGTGCGTCGAGTGCATGTTGCCGATCTCCGTGAACACCTTCGGCACCTTCGACAGGTTGAGGCCCCCGAGATCGCTGCGCACGATCAGTCCGTGCTCGCCGATGTAGTTCGACTCCTCCGTCGGCCCATGCTGCCGCAGCGCGTCGCGGATGGCAATGCCCAGCGCGCGTGATCGCGCGAGCATGCGCGGACTCTGGCCGACGTCGCCCGGCAGGATCACGTGGAAGCCGTGGAAGTCGTCGTTCAGGTGCCCGTCGGCGTGGATGGAGACCGCGGCGTCGGCGCGCAGGCGATTCCCGAGGGCCGTGCGCTCGGTGATGCAGGGACCGACGCCGGCATTCGAGCGGCGCGTGAGCACGACGCGCGCGCCCTGCTCGCGCAGCAGCCGGCGCACGATCAGCGCGACGTCCCAGTTGTGCTGCGCCTCGCTGTAGCCGCTGCGCGCCGAGGCGCCGTCGGCATCGCAGTCCTTCCAGTGCGTGCCGACCCATACCTGGCGCTGTGTGATCTCGTGGTGGCTCGTGTTGCCGCCGTTGTGGCCCGGGTCGATCACGACGGTGCGGCCCGCCAGCGGCAGCGCGGCACGGGCCGGAGCCTCCGCCGTCGCAGGCACCTGCCCGGTGCTCGCCGGCACGGCGACCTGCGCGTGCGCCGCGGGCGCCATCGCACAGGCGAGCGCGAGGAGGATGAGGGCGCGGCGGATCAGCGTCGATCCCCGATCAGGATCACGATGCCGGCGAGGATCGCGAAGGCCAGCACGATCGCGATGGCGATCACGCCGCCGATCACGAGGAAGGGGAACAGCAGGGCGAGGATCTGGCTGACCGCGAGGATCCACGTCAGCTGTCGCACCGTGTACGGCGCACGCCGGCTCGCGACCACGTGGAGCAGGATCGCCAGCGTCGCGGCCAGGAGCAGCAGGACGACCGAGCGGAGGAAGCCGACGCCGCTCAGGCCCAGCGCCACGGCCTCGATCACGGTGATCGCGACCGCGACCTTCGCGCGGTGGCGGCGCAGGAACGGCAGTGGCTCGCCGCCGGTGGGCGGTGGGGTGCCGTAGGCGTACGTGCGGGACACGACGACGCGGACGTCGTCGGGATCGACCTCTATGCGGCGGGGCTCGTCCCCAGTGCTGCCGTTGCCGTCCATGGTGCGCCTTCCAGATTCGCTGCCGCAGCCGTCGCCTCCTGCTCCGTCGGGAACAGGCCGAAGACGACCGAGCCGCTGCCTGAGACGCATGCTGCCATCGCTCCGAGGGTCGCGAGCTGCTCACGCAGGGTGCGGCACCCCGGCTCGAGCGCCTCGGCCGGCATGGCGAGATCGTTCTCGATCAGGCCCGCCATCTCCTCGAGCGTCCGCGGCAGCGCGATCGACCCGGGCAGCGGGCGGGCGTCGGCGACGTACCGCTGGTAGACGTCGCGCGTGGCCAGCGGCCGTCCCGGATGCGCGAGTGCGAGCCACCCGGCGGGCAGGTGGCCGAGCACCTCGATGCGATCGCCGCGACCGCGCGCGACCGTCGCCTCATCGTGCAGGAGCGCCGGCACATCCGAGCCGATCAGCGCCGCCAGGCGGTGCAGCTCGCTGTCGATCAGCGGCCGTGGCAGCAGATCGTTGGCGAAGCGCAGCGCGGCGGCGGCATCGGCCGACCCGCCGCCGAGCCCGGCGCCGTGCGGGATCCGCTTGTCGATATGGACGTGGAAGCCGGCCGGGTGGCCCGCCGTCTCGCAGAGCAGGCGCAGCGCACGGGTCACGAGGGTGTCGCCGCCGGGGAGCGCCGGGCAGTCGACGCTGGTCTCGGCCGCGTCGGAGATCAGCAGCACGTCGGCCAGCGAGATCCGTGCGATCAGGGTGACGAGCTCGTGATAGCCGTCCTCCCGTCGCGGACCGACCCGCAGCAGCAGGTTGACCTTCGCGCAGGCGCGGACGATCGCGGCGTCTTCCGTCATGGCTCGTCCACCGTAGTCGGTGCCAGCGCGTCGAGCAGCGCGGGCCAGCCCTCGGGGGCGATCGCCTCGGCGCGGATGCGGACGTCGTGCCCGAGTTCGCGGAGCACCGCTTCGGCCTGATCGCGTGTGGCGAGGTTCGCCATGGTCAGGCCGTTGACGAGCGTCTTGCGGCGATGCTGGAAGCCCGCGTGGACCAGACGGGACAGCGCAGCCCACGACGCCGCGCGCTCCGCCCAGCTCGGCAGGCGGCGGAAGGCGACGAGGGCCGAGTCGACGCGTGGCGGCGGATCGAAGACGGCGCGGCCGACGGGGTGCAGGTCGGTGCGCGCGCAGGCCAGCTGCATCAGCACGCTGACGGCGCCGTAGGCGGGCGTCGAGGGCGCGGCGAACATGCGGTCGGCGATCTCGCGCTGCACCATCACGCACCAGCGCATGATCGTCGGCAGCTCGGGGATCGAGCGCAGCACGAGCGGCGTGGCGACGTTGTACGGCAGGTTCGCGACGAAGGCGGTCGGCTGCGGGTCGAGCTCGCCGAGCGGCACCTTCATCGCGTCGCCCCAGGTCAGGTGCACGTTGGGGTGGGCGGCGAGGATCGGCGCGAGCGCCGGCTCGAGCTCCCGGTCGATCTCGATCGCCTGCACCGTCGCGACCGCCTCGGCGAGCAGCTCGGTGAGGATGCCCTTGCCGGGGCCGACCTCGAGTGCGACGTCGGCGGGCCGCAGCTCGGCGCGATCGATCGCCACGCGCGCGAGGTTCGGATCGCGCAGGAAGTTCTGCCCGAAGCGCTGGCCCATCAGACGATCGCGTAGGCGGCGTCGGCGTTCGCCTCGACCTGCGCCGCCAGCTCCTCCGGCGTGACGCCGCGCACGAGCGCGACGGCGCGCAGCGTGTCCATCACGTAGGCCGGCTCGTTCGGCGTGCCGCGGTGCGGGACGGGCGTGAGGTACGGCGCATCGGTCTCGAGCAGGATGCGATCGGCGGGGCAGCGTGCTGCGGCGAGCAGCAGGTCCGATGCCTTGGGGTAGGTGACGTTGCCGGCGAACGAGCACCACCAGCCGTTGGCGATCGCCTCGTCGAGGCGGTGCGGCACGGCGAAGCAGTGCAGGATCACGCGTGCCGGCCCCTCAGCGACGAGCAGCGGGAAGCACTCCTCGTCGGCATCGCGGCAGTGGATCGTGACGGTCTTGTCGAGCTCGCGCGCGAGGGCCAGCTGGCGGCGGAAGACGTCGGTCTGCGTGGCGCGGTCGACGTGATCGCGGAACCAGTCGAGGCCCGTCTCGCCGATGGCGACGCAGCGGGGATGCGCCGCGCGCTCGCGGATCTGCGCCTCGAGCTCGTCGCTCCACTGGTCGGCGCTGTTCGGGTGCAGGCCCGCGGTGGTGAGGATGCCGGGCTCATCGAGCAGTGGCGTGACGGCGGTCATCTCGCTCGCGCTCGAGCCGATCGTGACCATGCGCTGGACACCGACTTCGCGTGCGCGTGCGATCACCTGCAGCGGCGGATCGTCGCAGCTCGTGAGGTGGGTGTGCGTGTCGATCAGGACGCATCGCCCCCGAGCGGCTCCTCGACCCGGGGGAAGAGCGGTCCCGTCGGCGCGGTCGTCGCACCGCCCGGCAGCAGGTTCGCGGTCGCCTGGGCCCAGTCGACCGCGTCGCCGGCGCCGAGCGCGGCGAGGATGCGCGGCGCGCTGTCGGGCAGCACGGCGGCGAGCAGGATCGCGCAGGCGCGCGTGCCGTCGGCGAGCGTGTACAGCACCTCGTCGAGCTCGGCCGCCGCGTCGGGGTCCTTCGCGAGCGTCCACGGTGCACGGGCGTCGACGAAGCGGTTGAGGTCGCGCACGACCTCCCACGCGGCCTCGAGCGCCTCGGTCAGCTCCATGTCGGCGACGTGGCGGCCGACGGCCTCGCGGGCCTGCTCGATCGCGCCCGCGATCGTGGCGTCGCACTGCGCGGCCGGCACGACGCCGTCGCGGTACTTGCCGATCATCGCGACGACGCGGTTGACGAGATTGCCGAGATCGTTGGCGAGCTCGGAGTGGTAGCGCTCGTGCACGGCCTCGTACGAGATGCCGCCGTCGCCGCCGAAGCGCACGTCGCGCAGCAGGTAGAAGCGCAGCGCGTCGACGCCGTAGGCCTCGATCACGGCGAACGGATCGAGCACGTTGCCGATCGACTTCGACATCTTCGTATCGCGCACCGTCAGGTAGCCGTGGATCATCAGGCGCTGCGGCAGCGCGTAGCCCGCGCCGAGCAGCATGGCCGGCCAGATGACCGCGTGGAACTTGAGGATGTCCTTGGCCAGCAGCTGCCAGCGCGGCGGCCAGTAGCGCGCCGTGAGGTCCTCGCCGGGCCGTGCGTAGGTGAGCGACGACGCGTAGTTGAGGAGCGCGTCGAACCAGACGTAGCAGGTCTGCTCGGGTGCCCAGGGGAGGGGGACGCCCCAGTCGATCGAGGCGCGCGACAGCGAGACGTCGTCGAGTCCCCCGGCGATGAACGACCGAGCCTCGTTGTAGCGCGTCTGCGGGCTGACGAAGTCGGGGTGCGCGTCGTAGTGGTCGAGCAGCGGCTGCTCGAAGGCGCTGAGGCGGAAGAACCAGTTCGACTCCTGCAGCCACTCCGGCTTGGTGCCGTGATCCGGGCAGAGCCCGTCGACGAGCTCCTCCTCCTTGTAGAACGCCTCGCAGCCGGTGCAGTAGAGGCCCTCGTAGGTGCCCTCGTAGACGTGGCCGTTGTCCTTCAGCGTCTGCAGGAAGCGCTGGACGAACGCCATGTGGCCCTCGTCCGTGGTGCGGATGAAGAAGTCCTGCGTGGCGCGGACGTCCTCGGTCATGCGCAGGAAGTTGGCGCTGTTGCGATCCACGAACGCCTGCGGCGTCAGGCCGAGCTCGGCGGCGACGCGGGCGTTCTTGTCGCCGTGCTCGTCGGTGCCGGTCAGGAAGAACACGTCCTCGCCGCGCTGGCGCATGTGGCGCGCGTAGACGTCGGCCGCGATCGTCGTGTACGCGTGGCCGAGGTGCGGCTGCGCGTTGACGTAGTAGATCGGCGTGGTGAGGAAGGTCGGCGTCGGCACGGGCACAGGGTATCGGCGCAGCGCGTTCGCTACGGCCGGTAGAGGTTGCGCGCCGAGCGGCCCGTGAGTCCGGCGACGAGGCGCGCCGCGTCCTTCGCGCCGAGTCCCCGCTCGCGCAGCTCGGCAAGCGCCGCCTCGATCGTCGCGGGCGCCGCGCCCTCGGCGGCGAGCGGCTCGAGGACGAGCGCGATCTCGCCCTTCGGGGCCGTGGCGAAGCGCTCGGCCAGTTCCGTGGCGGTGCCGCGGGCGATCTCCTCGTGCAGCTTCGTCAGCTCGCGGCACACCACGACGCGACGATCCGGGGTCCGGGCGGCCAGCAGCGCGAGCGTGCTCGGCAGTCGGTTGGGCGACTCGAACGCGACGAGCGTGATGCCCCAGCCGTCTGCCTCGTCGAGCACCTTCCCGATCGCACCCGCGGCGCGGGGGAGGAAGCCGATGAAGGCGAAGCGGTCTGACGGCAGCCCCGAGGCGACGAGCGCCGTGGTGACGGCATCGGCACCGGGCAGCACCTCGACCTCGATGCCCGCGTCGATCGCGGCCCGCACCGTGGCCCCGCCGGGGTCGGAGACGAGCGGCATGCCGGCATCGGTCGCGAGGCAGACGTGCTCGCCGGCGGCCAGACGCCGCAGGAGGTCCGGGATGGCCGCCTCCTCGCGGTGCGCCTCGATCGAGGTCATGCGCACGTCGATGCCGAGCAGGTGCAGCAGCTGGCCCGTGCGCCGCGTGTCCTCGCACGCCACGACGTCGCACGCCGCCAGGGCGGCGCGCACGCGGGGCGTGAGATCGTCGAGATTCCCGATCGGGGTCGCGCAGATGGTGAGCCGTCCGCCCATACGGGGAGGGTACGCGGTCGAATCAGGGAATACCCTGTGCTGGTGAGCGATCGTCCCTACAAGACCTACAAGGGCGGCAAGGTCAAGCCCGACAAGCGGGGTGGCGGTGTCGCCGTGCCCGAGGCGCCGCCCGAGCGCCGCGGCGCGATCGAGCTGCCGCCGCCGGGCGCGCCGCCGCCGATCGAGCCGCCGCGCTTCCGCTGGTGGAAGAAGGGCGATGGCCCCGGCTGGCGGCCGACGCGCCGCGAGCCGCGCTCGCTGCGGTTCTGGATCATCGCGATCATCGTCGTCGTCCTGGTGCTGCTGCTCGGCTGGCTCACGCTCGGGATGCTCGCCGTCCGCAGCTCCGTCTCGCAGGCCAACGATCGTCTCGATCCACGTGCCCGCGCCGCGCTGTCGCCGTCGGGCCCGATCCTCACCGACCCGACCACGATCCTGCTGATGGGCGTCGATCAGCAGGCGAACTCGGACACGCTCCAGGTGATGCGGTTCGATCCGAACCGCCAGCTCGAATCGACGCTCTCGATTCCCCGCGACCTGCGCGTCAACGTGCCCGGCTACGGCGACCAGAAGATCAACGCGGCCTACGCGACGGGTGGTCCGGCGCTGGCGATCAAGACGGTCTCCGAGTACACCGGCCTCCCGATCGACCACGTGATGATCATCGACTTCAGCGGCCTCGAGCAGGTCGTCGACGCCGTCGGCGGCATCACCGTCGACAACCCGGGGAACATCCGCTCCGTCTTCGGCGGCGAGCTCTACACGTTCCCGAAGGGACGCATCACCTTGAACGGCGCCGACGCGCTGGCGTACGCGCGCGTCCGGAAGAACATCCTCAATCCGTCGGACTCGGACGTCAGCCGCGGCGGCCGCCAGCAGCAGGTGATCCAGGCGCTGCGCGCCAAGCTCGCGAGCCCCGGCGGTCTGCTGCGCCTGCGCACCGTGGCGACGGCGCTCGGCGGCGCGTTCTCGACGGACCTCACGCTGTGGCAGATGACGCAGCTCGGCTACCTCGACGCCCGCGCCTCCACGCGGCTGCGCTGCAACCTCGGCGGGACGCCGGCGCCGCTGGATGGCCAGGATGTGCTGATTCCCGACGGCGCGGGCAATCGGCGCGTGCTCGGCGAGTTCCTCGGCAACGCCGCCGTCCAGCCGGCGGCCTCGCGGTCGATGTTCGCGGCGCAATGCCGCGCGTCGTAAACCGGATCGCAACCCACAGGCGGCGCGTGCGATCCGATACTGGCGCGGGGTCGTCGACACGGCTCCGCCCGCCATGGTGCGCCGTCGTCAACGTCCCCGTCTGCTCGTCCTGCTGCTCGTCGCCCTGACTGCCGGCGGCGGGTTCGTCGCCGACGATGTCGCCGCCGCGTCGGCGACAACGGGCCGTGTCGTCGTCGTCCACACGACGTACCGCGCGTGGAACGGCGAGATGCGGGCAATGCGCATCGTGTTCCCGTCGAACTTCCGGCAGGTGGCCCATGGTGGTGCGCTCCCGCTCGTGGTCGCGCTCCACGGCGCCGATGGGAAGGCCCAGTGTCATCGAAGCTTCGGGCGAGCGCCCGTTCGCTACGGGATCGTGATCGCCTGCCTCGAGGGGCAGGGCGTGGCGACCCGACGGTTCTCGTACGGCGCTCCCGGTCAGATCGACGATCAGCTGCGTGTGCCGGCACTCGTCCGTGCACGCGCGCCGCTCCTGCCGATCGACCGTCGTCGGGTGATCATCGTCGGGGCCAGCATGGGCGGGCTCGAGGCGCTGCTCGCGGCCGATCGGGCACCCGATGCCTTCGCCGCCGTCGTCGCGCTTGATGCGCCGGTCGACCTCGCTGCGCATTTCCGCAATGTCGCGCCTGCCGGGGTGCCGAACCTGAAGACGAAGGCAATGCTCGCGGAATGCGGAGGCACGCCGGACGAGGCCGCCGATTGCTACCGCGAGCGAAGTCCGCTCGCGAACATGGCGCAGTTCGGGCGATCGACGGTTCCGTTGGTCATGTGGTGGAGCTCGCGTGACGCGATTGCGGGTTCACCGGAGGCGTCGCCGGCCTACGTCGCGGCGATGCAGGCCGACTACCCGTGGCATCCGATCTACGCGCGTGTCGGTCGCTGGCAGCATGGCCGGGCATGGTGGCGCCACGATCGGCTGTGGCTGCGCGATGCGCTGGCGCTGGCCCGCGCGAACCCGCAACGTCGCGCGCCCGACTTCGGGTAGCATCCCGGCGTTCGGCGGCGTAGCTCAGTTGGTTAGAGCAGCGGAATCATAATCCGCGTGTCGTAGGTTCGAGTCCTACCGCCGCTACTCCGCGCCGCAGGCCCTCGGGCGGGTGGCGCCGGCTTCTCGCGCCATGGCTCCCGCCCCGATCATCCTGGTCCCCGGCTTCTGGCTCGGCGCGTGGGCGTGGGACGAGGTCGCCGGGCTCCTGCGCGCCGATGGACACGTCGTGACGGCGCTGACGCTGCCGGGGCTCGAGTCGGTCGAGGCCGACCGCTCGGGCATCCGCCTCGTCGATCACGTGGACGCGATCTGCGCGGCGATCGAGGCCGCCGACGCGCCCGTGGTGCTCGCGGTGCACAGCGGCACGGGCGTGGCCGGCTATGCCGCCAGCGATCGGCTGCCCGACCGCATCGCGCGGATGGTCTACGTCGACTCCGCACCGGGCATCGGCGCGCTCAACCCCGAGTACGACGAGGAGGAGCTGCCGTTCCGTACGCACGCGGAGCTGCGGCAGGAGAACCTCGATGGCCTCAGCAAGGAGCAGCTGCAGGTCTTCCGCCACCGGGCCGTGCCGCAGCCGGGGGCGACGCTTCGCGACGCGCCGGTGCTGCGCGACGACGCTCGTCGGGACGTGCCCACCACGGTCATCTGCACCGGCTTCACGTCTGCGCAGGTGCAGGCCGCCGTCGGCGAGGGCTACCCCTGGCTCGCCGGTCTCGCCGAGCTCTCGGATCTGACGTACGTCGACCTGCCGACGAGCCACTGGCCGATGTGGTCGAAGCCCCGCGAGCTCGCCGCGATCCTCGCGGACGCCGCCACGGCCGCTGGCTGAGCGGCAAACCCGCACCGGGGCGCGGCCGATCCGGTACCCGCGCAGCGTCGAGGGGAATATCGTGACGCCATGGACGGCGTCGCGATGACCTCCGAGCACGGCCTGCACGGCGCCGCGCGGGTGCTCTGGACGGCCGCGCTGGTGTGGGCGATCCTCTTCTCGGTGCTGGCCGGGCTGTTCGCCTCGGGCTACGCGATGGACGATCCCGGCGGCCTCGCCGGGTTCGGCCTGGTGCTGCTGATCTTCGTGCCGATGCTGGCCGGATCGCTGCTGGCGTGGAAGCGCCCGGCGTTCGCGTACCCGATCCTCGTCGGCATCACCGCGTTGGCCGTCCTGCTCGCGATCTGGCAGCTGATCGACGTGCGCTCGCTGGTCGACTTCGAGAACGAGAACGGTCCGGTGTCCGCGATCTCGTCGTTCATCACCATGGTGCCGTTCGCGCTGGTCTGGCGCCACCGCGGATGGCAGTGCGCTCTGATGCTGCTGGTGGTCGCGCTGGTCGGGATGGTGCCGGAGCTGCGCACCGGGTTCCACATGGGCTCCTCGATGGCGGCTGCGCTGCCCATGCTGCTCGAGGCGGCGCTGCTCGGGGCCGCTGTGGCGCTCGCACCGCGCCGCTGACCCGGGCGGCGTACGCTTCCCGGCAATGGACGCGCTCGTCGCCCGCCTGCCCGGACCCGCCCTGATGGGCATCGTCAACGTGACGCCCGACTCGTTCTCCGACGGCGGGCGGTTCAGTGAGCGCGACGCGGCGATCGCCCACGGGCTCGAGCTCGTCGCGCAGGGGGCGGCCATTGTCGATGTCGGCGGCGAGTCGACGCGACCGGGGGCGGAGGCCGTACCCGAGGCGGAGGAGCTGCAGCGCGTCGTCGACGTGGTCGCCGGCATCCGCGCCGCCAGCGCCACGCCGATCTCGATCGACACGATGAAGAGCGCCGTCGCCGAGGCCGCGATCGCGGCGGGCGCGACGATGGTCAACGACGTCACCGCCGGCACCTTCGATCCCCGCATCATCGACGTCGTGCGCGACGCGGAGGTCGACATCTGCGTGATGCACATGCAGGGCGAGCCGCGCACGATGCAGGACGCTCCCTCCTATGACGACGTCGTGCGCGAGGTCGGCGATTACCTGTGGGCGCGCGTCGAGGCGCTCGCGGCGGCCGGCATCGATCCGCGCCGCATTGCCGTCGACCCGGGCATCGGGTTCGGGAAGACCGTCGAGCACAACGTCGCGTTGCTCGCCGCCACGCGGGAACTGGGGCAGGCCACGGGCTGCCCGGTGCTGATCGGCGTCTCGCGCAAGCGCTTCCTCGGCGCGCTGCTCGGCGACCCCGAGCGCGACCGCACCGTCGCCACCGTCGCGGCCGGGATGGTCGCCGTCGAGCGCGGGGCGTGGATGCTGCGCGTCCACGACGTGGCGCCGCACGCCGAGGCGCTGGCGGTGCTCCGCCCGGTGCTCGGATCTGGCACGGTGCCCGCATGACGCGCCAGCTCGGCATCCAGGTCGTCGGCATCGAGGTCTTCGCCTTCCACGGCGTGCTGCCCGAGGAGCGCGCACAGGGGCAGGACTTCCGCATCGACGTGGAGCTCGTGCCGACCTCGGACCGCGCCTGCGACACGGACGCGCTCGGCGACGCGGTCGACTACGGCGCCGTCACGGAGCGCGTCGTCGCGATCGCCACCGGCGACCCGGTCGACCTGATCGAGCGCCTCGCCGACCTGATCGCCGTCGATCTCCTCGCGGCGTTCCCGATCGAGCGCGTCACCGTCGCCGTGCACAAGCCGCACGCACCGATCGCGGCGCCGTTCGGCGACGTCGTCGTCACGGTGACGCGAACGGCATGACGCGCGCGGTGATCGGCATCGGCGGCAACGTCGGCGACGTGGCGCAGGCGTTCCGCGAGGCGCTCGGCGAGCTCGACCGCGCCGAGGGCGTGCGCGTCCTCGCGGCCTCCTCGCTCTACCGCACGGCGCCGGTCGGCGGGGTGGAGCAGGACGACTTCCTCAACGCGGCGGCGCTGCTCGACGTCGCGCTCGGCCCGGTGCAGCTGCTGCAGCTCCTGCTCGCGGTGGAGAGCGGTCACGGCCGCACGCGCGAGGTGCACTGGGGGCCGCGGACGCTCGATCTCGACCTGCTCTGGTACGAGGGCGTCGTGCTCGCCGCGCCGGGGCTGATCGTCCCGCATCCGCGCCTGCACGAGCGGCGCTTCGCCCTCCAGCCGCTGGTCGAGGTCGCGCCCTTCGCGGCCGATGCCGACGGCGTCGAGTACGCGACGATCCTCGCTGCAGTGCCGCTGGACGGGGTCACCGTCGTCGGCGATCCGTCGCTCGTCTACGATCCCTCGTGATCCGACCGGCATAGCCAGGGAGTCGAACGTGTCGCATCTTGAGGACCTCGAGGAGTACGACGCCGAGCTCGAGCTCACGCTGAAGCGCGAGTACGCCACGGTCTTCGGCCTGTTCCGGTACTGCATCCTCACGCAGGAGGCCACGTACCTCTGCAACAAGCTGGAGATGTCGATCGAGCACCAGCCGTCGTATCCGCTCTTCCATCTCAAGATGGAGGACGTCTGGGTGTGGGACAAGAACCGCCCGAGCCGCATCATCCCGCGCGCCGAGGTGCACACCACGCAGGACGTCACGGTCGAGGAGCTGAAGCCCGAGGACGACATCTTCACGACGCTGCCGCCGGACTTCACGCCGCCCGCCGAGGACTAGCACCGTGCTGCTCGCCGTCGACGTCGGCAACACGTCGAGCGTGATCGGCCTGTTCGACGGCGACGCGCTCGCCGCGGAGTGGCGCATCGCCACGCGCTACCGCACGACCGACGAGCTCGACGTGACGCTGCGCGGCCTGCTCGCCTCGCGCGCGATCGATGCCGCGCAGATCAGCGCCGGCTGCCTGTCGACGACGGTGCCGCCGGTGCAGCAGGCGTGGGAGGAGGTGCTCCAGCGCGTGGCGGGGGTGGAGCCGATCACCGTCGGGCCGGGCGTGAAGACCGGTGTCGCGGTGCGCGTGCAGAACCCGCGCGAGGTCGGCCCGGACCGCATCGCCAACGCCGCGGCCGCAGCGGCGACCGTCGGCTCGCCGTCGATCGTCGTGGACTTCGGCACGGCCACCAACTTCGACGTCGTCGCGCCCGACGGCGCGTTCATCGGCGGCTCGATCGCGCCGGGCCTCGAGGTCTCCATGGAGGCGCTGTTCGCCCGCGCCGCGCGCCTCGGCAAGGTCGAGCTCGTCGCGCCGCCGAACGCGATCGGCACGGCCACGATCGACTCGCTCCAGTCCGGCGCCGTCTACGGCTTCGCGGGCCTCGTCGACGGCATCGTCGGGCGTCTCCGCGAGGAGCTTGCTGCGCCCTCCTGTCCGGTCGTCGCGACGGGTGGCCTGTCGGTGCTGATCGCCGAGCACTGCACGACCATCACGAGCATCGATGCGCAGCTGACCCTGACCGGCCTCCGGCTGATCTGGGAGCGCGCGAGCGCCGCCGCATGACCAAGCGCGCTTGGGACGGCAAGACGTACGACCGCATCGGCACGCCGCAGGCCGAGTGGGGGAAGGCGGTCCTCGACCGCATGCAGCTGCGCGGCGACGAGACCGTGGTCGACGCCGGCTGCGGCTCGGGGCGGGTGACGGAGCTGCTGCTCGAGCGTCTGCCCGAGGGGCACGTGATCGCGCTCGACGGCTCGGCGTCGATGATCGACGCCGCCCGTGAGCGCCTCGGCTCCTATCCGAACGTGGAGTACGCGGTGATGGACCTGCTGGAGCTCGACCTCGGCGGGCGTCGGGTCGACGGCGTGATCTCGACCGCCACGTTCCACTGGATCACCGACCATGCGCAGCTGTTCGCGCGCCTGCACGCCGTGCTCCGCCCGGGCGGCCAGCTGGTCGCCCAGTGCGGCGGCAAGGGCAACATCGCGAACGTCCTGACGCAGGCGTACGCGGTGATGGCCGAGCCGGCCTGGTCCGACGCGTTCGCGGGCTACGTCGATCCGCACCGTTTCGCCGACGCGCCGGAGACCGAGGAGCTGCTGCGCGCGGCCGGGTTCGCCGAGGCGACCTGCTGGCTGCAGGACGCGCCGGTCAATCCGCCGGAGCCGCCCGTCTTCCTCGGCACGGTGATCCTCGGCGGCGCCATGGAGCGCCTGCCGGAGGAGCGCCACGCCGCGTTCCTCGGCGAGATCCTCGGGCGCCTGCCCGAGCCGTTCGAGGCCGACTACGTGCGGCTCAATATCGACGCGATCGC
>CAZPQP010000035.1:0-13655 GCA_964588635.1 uncultured Bifidobacterium sp. | reverse complement strand
AGTTCGGCCTCGGCCCGCGCCACGTGCGTCAGCTGTACACCGGCGTGCAGCGCGTCGCCGGCCTGCTGGACCAGGTTCTCGCCCCGGCCCTGCGATCGCGCAACGCCCAGCGGCGGGAGCAGGGGGCGGAGGAGCTGGCACAGCTCGCCGGACTCAGCGCCGAGCTGACCGAGCGCCTGCTGCTTCGCGACGTGCACTGACCATCCGGCGCTAGGGTGGAGGCGTGATCGATCTGCGCGCGCACATCCCGGAGATCCCGGACTTCCCTCTGCCGGGCATCCTCTTCCGCGATCTGCTGCCGCTGCTGGCGGATCCGGTGGTGCACAACGAGGTGATCGACCGCCTCGTCGCGTTCGCCGAGCCGCTGCGTCCCGACGTGATCGTGGCTGCCGAGGCCCGCGGGTTCCTGTTCGGCCCGACCCTCGCCCGCGAGCTGCGCTGCGGCTTCGCACCGGCGCGCAAGCCGGGCAAGCTGCCGTCACGAGCGTGGCGCGAGGCGTACGCGCTGGAGTACGGCGAGAACGTGCTCGAACTGGCGCATGGCTCGCTCCAGCCCGGCATGCGCGCCTTGGTCCACGATGATCTGCTCGCCACGGGCGGCACGGCAGCGGCGAGCGTCGCGCTGGTGCGGCAGGCGTCGGCCGAGCCCGTCGGGGCGTGCTTCGTGGCCGAGCTCAAGGCCCTCGATGGTCGCGCCCGGCTCGACGGGCTCCCCGTCCACGCGCTGGTGGAGTACGCGGGCGCGTGATCCGGCCTGCGGCCGGTGCCGACATCCCGGAGCTTGCCTTGCTCTGGCAGCGCTACCGGAGCGAGGCGGACGATCTGCGCTGGAGCGACGAGGCGCAGTGGCGCGGGTGGATCCTGCCCCGGATCTCCGCCGGGGATGTGCGGATCGGGACCGTGGAGCGGCGCATGGCCGCCTACGTCGCCTGGCAGCGCATCCGCTCTGGCGGCTCGGGCGTTCGCGACCTCCAGATCCGCGAGCTGTACGTGCACCCCGAAGGACGGGGACAGCGGCTCGGTTCCGGGCTGCTGGCGCGGGCGATCGACGCCGCCCGCCAGCGCGACTGCGAGGCGGTGACCCTCGTCAGCAACGTGCATGACGAGGGCGTCCGCGCGCTCGTCGGCCCCTTCGGCTTCGAGCTCGTCGACGAGACGCTGCGTCTGCAGCTCCAGCGCCGCTGAATCAGACGGGCGGAACCCACGTGTGCCAGGCGGGCTTCTGCGTCGTGCTGTCCAGCGGGGTGCTGGCCGAGTAGAGGCCGCTGGCGGGCGCTGCCGCCGTGTCCACAAGGGTGTTCCAGATGGAGACGCCGAACCGCGGATTGGCGGCCGCCGCCTTGAACGCCGCGACGCCGGCGACGGGGACGAGGTCGGAGGCCGTGGAGCCGACGGCGTAGCCGGTCTCCCAGATGCCCTTGCCCTGGTTCGGGAAGTACGCGTCGACGTTGGCGATGATCGTGGCCGGATCGCTCAGCGCGAGATTGCCGGCATCGGCCGGCACCTCGACGCCACCAGGGGGCACGAGCCGCACGCCGATGGCGTCGGCCTGGATGCGCGTGCGGGCCATGGCACGCAGGAAGGCGATCGACGGGGTGTCCACGGTGCTCGCGGGATCCGTGCGGGCCAGCCCGCCGGTGATCACGGGCGCGGTCGTCACCTTGCGGATCTCGGTGGTCGCCACGCGCGTGAGCACACGGAGGAGACCGGGGGCGACCAGGCGACCGGCGAGCCGTTGGGGACGCAGGCCCGACTGCACGTTGGGGTTCGGCCAGATCTCGTAGGCGGCCGTGGTTGAGCCGTACTTGGCCACGACGGCGGCCACGAAGTTCTGGAAGGCCGCGCGCTTCGGCGCCCAGGCCGGATCGCCCGGCGCGCCACCGGCACCACCATCGGACCGGGCCCAGTCGGGCGTCCCCCCGATCGACAGGAGGACCGCCGGCGTGCCCTGCGCGAGGACGATGCGGCGCACAGCCGCCAGCTGCGCCTCGACCGGGGCCCAGTTGTAGGCGGCATTGCCGGGCAGACGGGCATTGGTCGGCTGCGTCGCGGCAATGGTGTTCCAGCGCACATCCACGCGCACCCAGGTCGCCCCGAGCGTGGTGAGCGCCGCGTCGAGCGTCTGCGCGGGCGCCACGGCCGCGGCATTGGCGCTCTGCGCGGCCTGGAAGCCCTCGTCGGCGGCGAAGCCGAGCGACCCCGCGGAGGCGACGGGCACGCTCAGCAAGAGCGCGACGAGACTCGCGGTCAGGACATGGGAGAGCCGGCGCACCACCGCAGGATACCCCCGGGAAGGGAAGCCGGCCGAAAACGCGAAGGATGCTGGGCGTCATGGCCCGACCTTCGCTTCGCCGCGCATCCACCGCCACCGCCCTCGCGCTGCTCGCGTGCATTGGCACCGCTGCGGTCGCCGATGCCCGCCCCGCCCACGTCAAGGGCACGAGGATCCTCGATGCGCAGGGCCACGAGATGAAGGTGCGCGGCGTGATGTGGGGCGGCACCCGGTTCGTGCCGGCCGACGCCGACGCGACGCTGGCCGCACCCGACGTGGGAACAGCGGCACGCGACTTCAAGCGCATCCAGCAGATGGGCGCCAATCTCGTCCGCGTGAACGTCTCGAGCGCCGCGAGCACAGACGCCCATCGGCTCGCCCTCCAGCGCCTGCAGCGCCTCGCCAAGGCGCACGGCCTGCAGATCCTCTTCGCCAATGTACCGCTGGCCGACGAGGATCAGGGCCCCTGGCTGCAGACCCTCGCCAGCTGGTTCCCCCGCAAGGCCAACGTCTGGTATCTGCCCGAGACCGACCCCGGGTGCGGCGCCTTCACCGCCGGCCCGGCGTGCAACGACACCGAGGCCTGGATCTGGTCGCAGGGCAACGCCGTCCGTGCCTTGCGCTCTGCGGGCGTGCGGACTCCGATCGTCGTCAACCTCCCCGCGGGCTCGCAGAGCGTGAGCCTCAACTGGGCGACCGCTCTCGGCGACCGCAATCTCGTCTATGGCGTGCATCCGTCGAGCGGCGGCCGGATCCGCTTCTCCGGGGAGTCCAACCACGCCCTGACCGTCTCCCTGAAGGAGGCGACGGCGCGCGTGCCCGTCATCTTCGACGACATCGCCCGGGTCCAGACGACCGTGCGCCTCGAACGCAATGGCACGGAGAACCACACCCGCTGGACGCGCAGCTCGACGACGACGACCGACACTCTGCGCTGGTCCCAGGGCCTGCTCGACTGGGTCACCGGCTGGACCGTGATCGACGGCGGCGATGGGGCGATCGTCGACGGCTTCGGCACGGCGACCCGCGACCAGCTCGGCAAGGGACGCCGGCAGTTCACCACGTGGGGCCGCACGGCAGCGGCCGGGTACTTCGCGATCACCTACCGGGCTCAGGCGGGCAAGGATCCCGGCACCCGCTTCCCCGGCGGCTTCGAGTACGGCGATCGCGGTGCGGGCGTGCGCGAGCTGCAGCAGAGCCTCGCCCGCCTCGGCTACCTCGCCCCGCGCTTCGTCACCGGCACCTTCGACAGCGCGACCTGGCAGGCGGTCACGGGCTTCCAGGGCTACGAGCGACTCGACCGCACCGGCGTCGCCGGTGCCGAGACCGTCGCGCTCGCACACCGTGCCGACCGCCCCGTGGCTCGACGCACCGAGGCAGGACGTCATATCGAGGTCGATCTCACGCGGCAGATCCTCCTGCTCGTGAACGCCGACGGCAGCGTCGCGCGCGTCGTGCACATCTCCAGCGGAGCGACCGGGAACACCCCCGTCGGCGATTTCACCGTCACGCGGCAGGAGGTGCGCAGCTGGTCGAAGCCCTTCAAGTCTTGGCTGCCGTATGCCTCGTACTTCTTCGAGGGCTTCGCGATGCACGAGTACGACGACGTGCCCGAGTACCCGGCGTCGCACGGCTGCGTGCGCGTTCCCGCCAGCGACTCCGCCGCGGTCTACGCGTTCGCCGAGATGGGCATGCCCGTCCTGCTGTATCGCACCGACGTCGCCTAGGCGCGTCGCCGCCCCTGCGCGAAGTGCTGCGGGGGTGGTGCCACGCTGCGCAGCCGCTGGAGGTCGGCCTCCCGCGGCAGCGCGCGGCGACGAGGCAGATCCAGCGGCGCCAGCGACTCGACGCGGATGGTCGCCTGCCCCTCCCGCAGTTCGAGCGTCCCACGGACCAGCAGCAGCGGCTCGCTGCGCGCCAGCAGACGATGCCGCTCGTACACGTCGGGCATCAGCACGAGGTTGAACAGCCCGTGCTCGTCCTCCAGCAGGAGGAACACGACGCCCTTGGCGCTGCCCGGACGCTGACGGGCGACGGCAAGACCGGGGATCGTCACCGGTGCACCATGCGACAGGTCCGTGAGGCGCGACGAGTCGAGGAGGTCGCCGTCGAGCAGCGGCCGCAGCTGTCGGATCGGATGCTCTCGCACCGAGACGCCGGTCGTCGCGTAGTCGGAGACGAGCAGCTCCCAGGCGCCTGGCTCGGGCAGTCCAGGCGGCGCCTCGCCGAGCTGGAGGTCGAAGGCCAGCTGGCTGCCCGGACCCTGCCCGAGCGGGCGTGCCGCCAGTCCGAGCTCCCACAGCAGCTGCCGACGCGGACCGAGCGCATCGCAGGCACCGGCGGCGATCAGCCGCTGGAGACGCTGCGTGGGCAGGTCGAGACGATTGGCCAGAGCCCGCACATCGGCGAACGCCCCTCGCTGCTCGCGCTCCGCGACGATCGCCGCGGCATCGTCCTCGCCGAGGCCGATCACCTGCCTCAGGCCCAGTCGTACCGCCCGCTCTCCCTCGCAATGGGCCTCGACCTGCGAGCGGAGGATGTCGACCGGAAGCACCCGCACCTGCCGGCGCTCGGCGTCGCGGATCAGGGAGGCGGGCGGATAGAACCCCATCGGCTGCTCCATGAGCAGTGCGCAGAGGAACGCCGCCGGGTGATGGTGCCGCAGCCACGCGCTCTGGTACGCGAGCAGCGCGAAGGCCGCCGAGTGCGATTTGGGGAAGCCGAACGCGGAGAACGCGAGGATCTGCCGGAACACGGTGCGCGCGACGTGCTCCGGCACGCCGCGCTCCGCCGTGCCTCTCAGGAAGGCGTGCCACTGGGCCTCGAGTCCCGCCCGACTGCGCCGTCGGCTCATCGCCCGCCGCAGCGCCTCGGCCTGCCCCGGCGTGAAGCCCGCCAGCGCCTGGGCGACATCGAGCACCTGGTCCTGGAAGATGATCACGCCGAGCGTCTCGCGCAGCGGCTCCTCGAGCAGCGGGTGCTCGTAGGGGATGGGGATGGTGGGATCCGCGCGCCGGGCCAGCCGCCGCTGGATGTAGGGATTGACCGCCCCGCCCTGGATCGGACCGGGACGCACGAGCGCCACCTCGACCACCAGGTCGTCGAGGCAGGTGGGCTGCACGCGCAGCAGGGTCTGCATCTGCGCACGCGACTCGATCTGGAAGACACCGACGGTGTCGGCGGCGCGGATCTCCGCGTAGACGGCGGCGTCGTCGAGTGGCACACGGGACAGATCGACGCTGCGACCGGTGCTGCGGTGGATCTCCGAGACGCAGCGCTCGACGGCGCTGAGCATGCCGAGACCGAGCAGGTCGATCTTGAGGAAGCCCGCATCGGCGACGGCGTCCTTGTCCCACTGGCAGATCGTGCGCCCGGCCATGGCCGCGGGCTGGAGCGGCACGAGCTCGCTGAGCGGCCGGTCCGAGACGATCATCCCGCCGGGGTGCTGGGAGAGATGCCGTGGCAGCCCGCTGATCTGGGCGCACAGCGTGGCCAGCAGCCGCAGGCGGCGATCGTCGGCCCGCTCGCGCAGTCCGGGCACCCGCCGCAGCTCCTCGCCGACCGCCTCCGCGCTCCAGCCGTCGGAGGCCGCGGCGAGACGGGCGATGTCGCCGGTCGGCAGCGCCAGGGCCTTGCCGATCTCGCGGATCGCGCCCTTCGAGCGGTAGGTGGCGAAGGCACCGACCAGCGCGGCCTGCTGATCGCCGTAGTGCGTGTGGATCCGGCGGATCAGCTCGGCGCGGATGTCGCGCGGGAAGTCCAGGTCGATATCGGGGGTGGAGGCGAGCTCCTCGTTCAGGAAGCGCCCCAGCGAGAGCCGCCCGGCGACGGGGTCGATATGCGAGAGACCGGTCAGGTAGCAGACGATCGAACCCACGCTGGAGCCGCGGCCGCGCCCGGGCGGCAGCACGTTGCGCGCGGCATCGGCCCCGCGGATCCCGAGCGCGACGTCGCGGGCCAGCTCGAGGATCTCCCGGTGCAGCAGGAAGAACCCGGCCAGGTCGTGCCGGCGGATCAGCGCGAGCTCGGTGGCGAGCCGCGCCACGGCCTCCTGCCGCCACGGCGAGGCAGGCGGGTAGCGGGCGTCCAGATGCAGCTCGCACAGCTCCTTGAGCGCCCGATCGGCATCGGCCTCGCGCTCCGGCGGTCGGTAGCCGAGGCTCCGTGTCAGGTCGAAGCCGCAGCGCTCGCCGATGCGGCGCGTCTCCCGGATCGCCTCGGGCAGGTCGGCGAACAGGTCGGCCATATCGGTCGGCGCCTTCAGCACGTGCTCGCGGTTGCCGCGCAGACGCGCCGTGCAGGCGTCGAGGGAGGCGTGCTCGCGGATCGCGACGAGGACGTCCTGCAGCGGCCCACGACGCCGCAGGTGCAGGTGCACGTCGTTGGTGGCGACGACGGGGATGCGCCGCTCCCGTGCCAGCTGCGCGAAGGCACGCAGCTGCTGCTCGGCTCCCTGGCGGAAGGGGCGCTGCAGCTCGATCGCCAGGCGCTCTCCGAAGGCCTCCAGCAGCCGATCGCGACGCGCACGGGCGACGAGCGGATCGTCGCTGCGCAGCACGCCCCGGTCGGGACAGCCGGTCAGGCAGGTGAGCCCCTCGGCGTGCGCCAGCACGTGCTCGAGGCCGACCTGCGGTGCCCGGGCGACCGCGCCGTCGGCCCCGCGCGTGCCGGCGTGCGCGGCGGTGATCAGCCGGCAGAGGTTGGCGTAGCCGGTGCGGTTCTCGACGAGCAGCACGAGGTGATGCGCGGCACCATCGGCCTCGACGGTCAGCTCGCAGCCCGTGATCGCCTGCAGCCCGGCCGCCGTCGCGGCGTGGGCGAAGGGGAGGGCCGCGCAGAGATTGTCGTGGTCGGTCAGGGCCAGCGCCGTGTAGCCGAGCGCGCAGGCGCGGTCGACGAGCTCCTCGGGGTGCGCCACGCCGTCGAGGAACGAGTAGGCCGAGTGGCAGTGCAGCTCGACGTAGTCAGCTGCCATAGCGCCACCAGGTGCCGCTGCGGCGATCCTCGTAGACGGTGCAGAGCCGGCCGCCGACGAGCGCGACGGCGAAGCAGCGGCGCCGGCAGGGCGTGCCCCACCAGCCCTCCTCGATGCGCCACTCCTCGCGCACGGCCTCGACCGCGCAGTCATCGACGCTGAGCGGTCGGCCCTCGGCATCCGGGCGGACGCGGCAGGCGCGTGGCGTCTGCGACGGCAGCGGCCGCAGCGGTGCGCTCATCGCGGTGTGAGCCCGTAGCGGCGCTCGGGCAGGCGGCTGGCCGGGTCGACGCCGACGACACGGAGCAGGGCACCCTCGCCGACTGCCGCACGCACCTGCTGCGCGGCGCCGTCGAGGCGGCGATCGCGCTCGGCGCCCTCGCGCTCGAGCAGCGTCAGCTGACGGGCATCCGTCGACAGCTCGGCGAAGGTCAGCGCCAGACGCTCGGCCGGGGCGGGCAGCCGCCGCGCCTTCGGGAGCAGCGCCAGCAGCAGCCGCGGCACGTCGACGGTGGGCTCGCGCAGCGGCACCTCGCAGCTCCACGACTCGCCGGTCACCAGCCGCGCCTGCAGACGCAGCAGCCGCGGCGCCGCATCGCCGCGCTCGGGCAGCAGCACGGTGCGGCTGATCAGGATCCCCATCGCCTGCTCGAGCGCGGCATCGGTGGCGATCGGCTCGTTGGGTCGGAGCACGCTGCGGACCAGCTGCGGCGGCACCTGCGCCGCGATCGTCGCGCGGTCCTCGCCGCGGGCCATCTGCCAGGCCGCGACGCCGGCCGGTCCGAAGCGGTCGCGCACGGCGAGGCGCGAGAGCGAGGCAACCCCGCCGAGGCGATCGATGCCGACCAGGGCGAGCGCCTCGCAGAGCTCTGCGGGACTGCCGCCGTCCTCATGCAGCAGCCGGACCGGCAGCGGCGCGATCGCCTCGAGGACCTCCTCGGCACCGAGCACGCGCGGGCGGCGCCGGGCGAGCCGCGCGGCCATCAGCGCGGCGAAGCGGGTGGGGGCGGCGCCGAGCCGGAGCGTCTCAGCGGGCCGGGCGAGCTCGTGCAGACGCTCGATCAGACGGCGCGGACCGCCGTGCAGCCGCAGCCCCGGCGTCGCGTCGATCAGGACGCGGCCGGGTGCGATCTCCTCGACGGGCAGGCCGAGCGCGTCGATATCGCGCAGCAGGCGCGCCGCGCGCTCCTCGAGCCCGACCGGATCGGGCGGCACGAGCCGCAGACCGGGGCAGAGGGTGAGCGCCTCCGACAGCGGCATGCCGCTGCGCACGCCGCTCGCCTCGGCCGCGGCCGAGGGCAGGCCGATCCGCGCCTCGCCGAAGGGAGCGGGGCCGAGCGCGACGGGCAGGCCCGCCTCCGGCTGCCGCGCTCCCTGCGCAGCCAGGGCGACGAGCAGCGGGAGGCGCGGGATGTGCAGGGCGAGAAGCATCGCCCGCCCAGTCTAATCGAACATATGTTCGTATGCGAGTCAGTCGTCCGTCTGGACGGAGCCCGCCTCGAGCTGTGCGATCACCTGCTCGAACACGTCGTGCGGCTGAGCCCCCATCAACAGGTACTTCTCCTGCAGGACGAAGGCCGGCACGGCGTTGATGCCCATCGCGTGCGCCTCGCGCGTCGACTCCTGGACGACCGGGCGGAAACGCCGCGAGGCGATCGCCTCATCGACGGCCTCGGCGTCGAGGCCGACCGAGATCGCGACGTCGCGGATCACGTCGGGATCGGCCACATTGCGCTCCTGCTCCCACATGGCCTGCATGACGGCCTCGTGGTACGCGGGGTGGCAGCCCTCGGCGCGCGCCAGCTCGCCGAGTTCGAGCGCGAGGTGGGTGTTCGGCGTGATCTCCGGATGCGGGGCGTAGGCGAAGCCGCTCTCCGCGAACATCGCGGCGACGCGCTCCACGTGCTCCTCGCCGTACTTGGCGATCAGATCGGCCCGCGGGATGCCCTCCGGCGGGTACTCGGGATGCAGATCCCAGGGAAGCCATTCGATCTGAGCGCCGAACTGGCGCTCGAGCCACGTCGCGCGCTCGCACGCGACACGGCAGAAGGGTCAGAGGAAGTCCGACCAGATCAGGATGCGCAGCGGCTCGCTCATGGCGACTCCCCCTCGACGGCGATGGCGGTCCCCTCCTCCAGATCCAGCATCAGCTGCCGCTCGGCGGCGACGCGGGACCGACGCGCCTCCAGCACCTGGCGCAGGACGACCTGCACCGAACCGGCGACGGGAATCGCCAGCAGCGCGCCGATGATGCCGAGCAGCGACGCGCCGATCAGCACGGCGACGATCACGATGAACGGCGAGACGTCGATGCTCTTGCGCATCACGATCGGCTGGATGACGTGGTTCTCGACGAACTGGTAGACGATCGCCAGCACGAGCATCACGATGCCGGCCGTCACGCTGTGGGTGAGCGCCACCAGCACGGCGACGATCGAGCCGATCGTCGCGCCCACGAGCGGGATCACGTCGAGCACGCCGACGAGCAGGGCCAGCGCCAGCGCGAAGGGCACCCCCAGGAACCAGGCCGTCACGCCGGTGACCGTGCCGGCGATCGTGGCGATGAACAGCACGCCGGCGGTCCAGCGGGCGATCGTCCCGTTGACCTGGTCGAAGAGCACGAGCGAGCGATCCGCGGCGCCCGGACGCAGGAGCTCCGTCACGGCCCGCAGGAAGCGCGGGATCTCGAGCAGGAGGAAGAGCGTCATGAAGAGCACTGTCAGCGCCTTGCCCAGCCCCGTCACGACCGCGGTCGCGACGCCGAGCAGGTTGCCCGCCTGCGCGGGCAGGCGCCCGGAGTACTGCTGCGCGGCCTCCTCCAGGCGCTGGACCAGGTTGTAGCGATCGTCGAAGCGCTTGAAGACACCCCAGTTGCGGAGCTCGTCGATCAGCTGCGGCGCCCGCGTGGCGAAGCCCCGCATCTCCTCGTAGAGCGGCGTCAGGAGCGCGGCGAGGAAGAGCAGGAGCAGCAGGAGGACCCCCAGCACCACGAGCACGGAGGCGACGCCGCGGCGATTGCCGATGCGCCGTTCCAGCACCGTCACGATCGGATTCAGCGCCAGCGCCAGGAAGGCGGAGATCAGCACCAGCTGGAGGATCGCGCGCACCTGCCAGAGCAGGAGGATCAGCACGAGGAACGCGGTGGCCGTGAGCAGGACGCGGACCATGGTCCGCGTCGAGATCGTGACCTCGACGCGACGAGCGGGCTCGGGGGACTGCTGCACGGCACGAGTGTACCGCGCCGCGGGGTAGGCTCCGTCGTGATGCAGCGGCGATCCCTGATGGTGGTGACCGGTGGCTCCTCGGGAATCGGCCTCGCGCTCGCGCGCCGCCTGCGCCACGCCGATGCCGATCTCCTGCTGGTCGCGCGCGGCGCGGAACGGCTGGACGCGGCCGGGCGCGCGTTGGGCTGCGAGACCCTCGTCGCCGATCTCGCCGGCGACGAGGGCATCGCGGCCCTGCAGGAGCGGCTGACGATGGTCACGCACATTCCGGTCCTCGTCAACAACGCCGGCGGGCCGTTCCGCACGCCGCTGCTCGAGCACGACGTCGAGGAGGCGCGCGCCGCCATCGAGCTGCTCTACCTCGCAATGGTGCGCGTCACGGCCGCGGCGTGGCCGGGGCTCGTCGCCGCGCGTGGCTCGGTGGTCAACGTCGTCAGCGTAGCCGGCACGGTCTCGACCGGATCCGCGCCGCACTACGCGGCGGCCAAGCACGCCGCCATCGCCTGGTCGCGCGGCCTGCACGTCGAGGCCGCGGCCGAGGGCGTGCACGTGCTGACTGCCAACCCGGGCCCGGTCGCGACCGCCGCCTTCCCGCACGAGCGCCTGCGCGGGCATCGCTGGCTGCGCCACGGCGTGATCGACGACGAGCGCTGCGCCGCCACGATCGTCCGCGCCCTCGAGCGTCGGCGCGCCGAGTCGTTCCAGCCCGAGTGGTGGCGCGCGGCGACGGTCGCGCAGGCGCTGGCCCCCGGCACGATGAGCCGACTGGCTCGCCGCAGCCGGCAGCGCTTCGGCTAGAGGCCGGGCAGAAAGCCGATGCGCTCGCGCACGGCCTCGATCTGCGGCACCGCGATCGCGAGTGCGCGCTCGGCGCCGCGCGCCAGCAGGCGCTCGACCTCGCCCGGATCGGCCGACAGCTCGGCGTGCCGCGCCTGCAGCGGGGCCAGCAGCTCGATCACGCTCGCCGCGACGTCCTTCTTGAAGTCCCCGTAGCCCTTGCCCTGGTAGCGGGCCTCGAGGTCGGCGATCGAGACGCCCTCGACCGCGGACTGCAGCGAGAGCAGGCCGGAGACGCCGGGCTTGGCCTCGAGGTCGTGGCGGATCTCGCCGTCGGAATCGGTCACGGCCGACATGATCTTCTTCTGGAGGCGCTTGGGATCCTCGAGCAGCGTCAGCGTGCCCTGCTCGGTGCCGCCGGTGGTCGACATCTTCTTCGTCGGCTCCTGCAGGTCGACGATCCGCGCGCCGACGGGCGGAATCGACGCCTCGGGCACGACGAACGTCTCGCCGTAGCGGCCGTTGAAGCGGATCGCGATGTCGCGCATCAGCTCGAGATGCTGGCGCTGGTCCTCGCCGACCGGCACGCGGCCCGCGTTGTACAGCAGGACATCAGCCGCCTGCAGGACGGGGTAGTCGAAGAGACCGACGGAGACCGACTCCTGGCCGCCCGACTTGTCCTTGAACTGCGTCATGCGGCGCAGCTCGCCCATCGTGGCGGTGCAGTTGAGGTACCACGCGAGCTCCATGTGCTGGGGCACGTGGCCCTGCACGAACAGGATCGACCGCTCCGGATCGATGCCGGCGGCGAACAGCAGCGTGGCGAGCGACAGCGTCGAGCGGCGCAGCTGCTCCGGATCGACGGGCACCGTGATCGAATGGAGATCCACGATGCAGTAGATGCACTCGTGCTCGTCCTGGCCGTCGACCCAGTGCCGGATGGCCCCCAGGTAGTTGCCGATGTGCTTGTCGCCGGTGGGCTGGATGCCGGAGAAGACGCGTGCCATGGGAGAACCGTACCCGCCCGCATCGGCGACGGGCGCAGCCGTCTGGTACGGTCGCGACGTGCCGGAACAGGGACGTGACCCCCTCGATCGCATGCGCGATCGCCTCGAGGACCTCTCGCCGAACGACCAGCGCGTCGCCGACGCGGTGCTGCGCGACCCGACCGGCGTGGCCTTCATGTCCGCCGACGCGCTGGCCGCGACCGCGGGCGTCTCCAAGGCGGCCGTCGTGCGCTTCGGCGCGCGCCTCGGGTACGGGGGGTACACGGGCCTGCAGTCGGCGCTGCAGGAGGGCATTCGCGACCGGCTCGATGAGGCGCCGCCCGCGAACGTCGGCGGCAGTGGCGGCACGCTCGTCGAGCGCTGGCTCGACGCGGTCGAGCGCGACCTGCGCACGGTCGCCACCAGCACGCCGCCCGAGACGCTCGACCGCGCCGCCGCGCTGCTCGAGTCGGGCGAGGGCTGGATCCACGTGTTCGGGCAGCGGGCCAGCGCCGCCGTCGCCGAGTACGCGTACTTCCTGATCAACCCGATGCTGCCGAACGTCGTGCGGGTCGAGGCGGGGGAGTCGGCGCTGGCCGACCGCCTGATCGGCATCGGGCCGGAGGATCGCCTGCTCGCCTTCACGTTCCGCCGCTACGCGAAGGTGACGACGGACGTCGCGGCGTTCTTCCAGGAAGCCGGCGCGCCCGTCGTGCTCGTCACGGACTCTCCCGCCGCGCCGGCGGCCAAGCACGCCACCGAGGTGCTCGTCTGCGCCGACGACACGCCCGGGCGCTTTCCGACGGCCGTCACCGGCATCTTCCTCGTCGAGCTCCTGGCGGCCACGCTGCTCGAGCGCAACCCCGACGGCATCGGCCGCCGGCTCGACGATGCCGAGCGCGCCTGGGGCCGCTTCGGGACCTACGGCGCGGAGCCGGCCGCCGACGGCGACACGGCCTGACCCGCACCCGACCCTCACCGGGTTCTCAGGCGGTTCTCACGTTCGCGGCACATGCTCAGGTCATGTCCAGAGCAGCACGCAATCGCAAGGCCCTGCGCAGCGGCGCGATCGGCTTCGTCGCCGGACTCGCCACACTGGGCGTCGTCGCCCATGGCTCGCCTGCGCAGAGCCTGATCGGCGGGACAACCAGCTCCGTCCGCGCTCTCACCGGGGATGACGCGCACCGGACGGAGTCGCGGGCGGTCCACCGGGAGCGGCACGACGCGCCGACGTCGGAGGAGCAATGGCTGCTGCCGCAGCAGCCGCCGGAGCAGCCCTCGGTGCAGCCGGCACCCTCCCAGCAGCCGCAGAGCCAGGCCAGCTAGCCACGACGCCGGCCCGATGAGAGCGGTCTCATCCGCGGCTGTCACGATGTGCCCATGCGCATCCTGGTCGTAGAGGACGAGCCGCTGATCGCCTC
>CAZPQP010000034.1:3046-13668 GCA_964588635.1 uncultured Bifidobacterium sp. | reverse complement strand
CGTGACGGCGGCCGCGGGGACGTTCTCGAACTCGTACGTGACGACGTCGGCGCCCTTGCTCACCTCGTCGAGGCCGGCCGGGTCGTCGTAGGCGGCGACGACGTGGTGCGCGATCCGGCCCGCGGCGCAGTCGGGCGACGGGTCGAGCACCGCGACCTCGACGCCGAGCGGCTCGGCCGCCAGCGCGAGCATCCAGGCCAGCTGGCCGCCGCCGAGAATGCCGAGGCGCACCTAGGCCTCGCGCGGATCGGGGCCGGCGAGGACGTCGGCGGTCTGCTTGGCCCGATAGGCGCGCACGGCGTCCATGATCTCCGGGCGCTTGGCGCCGACGATCGAGGCGGCGAGCAGGCCGGCGTTGATCGAGCCGGCGCGACCGATGGCGAGCGTGCCGACGGGGATACCCGCGGGCATCTGCGCGATCGAGAGCAGCGAGTCGAGGCCCTTGAGCGCCTTCGACTCGACCGGCACGCCGAGCACCGGCAGCGGCGTCTTCGAGGCGCACATGCCGGGCAGGTGCGCGGCGCCGCCGGCGCCGGCGATGATCACCTCGATGCCGCGGCCCTCGGCGGCCTCGGCGTAGGCGAACAGCTTGTCGGGCGTGCGGTGCGCGGAGACGACCTCGGCCTCGTACGGCACGCCGAGCGCCTCGAGCGTCTCGCAGGCGTGGCGCATGGTCTCCCAGTCGGACTTCGAGCCCATGATGACGCCGACGATCGGATCGCTCATGCCGCCACCCTACCCCGCGAGCTCCCGCGCCTTGGCGCGCAGGGCCTCAGCCGCCTTCGCGTCTGCGGCGATGACCTCCTCGGCCCAGCGGCGCACCTCGGCGCTGCGCGCGGCGACGTCGTCGCACATCGCGCGTACCTGGTCGGCGTCGGACGAGCCGGTCTGCGGACGCAGCGCGGCGCAGGCGGCCGGGTCGAGCGCCGCGGCGAGCTCGGCCTCGTCGACCACGATCTCGGCGCCGGCGACCTCGTTGGCCGCGGCGGCGATGCGCGCGGCGTCGATCTCTCCCCCGTGCTCGACCTGGTCGCGCACGACGCGGCCGATCACGTGGTGGGCGGTGCGGTAGTCGAGCGCCGTGGTCTGGGCCAGCATGTCGGCGACGTCGGCGGCGGTGACGAACGCCTCGCGCGCGCTCTGCTCCATCCGGTCGGCGTGGACCGTCATGCCCGCGGCGACGGCGGCGGCCAGCTGCGCGCTGCGCTCGGCCTCGTCGAGGGCGCGCGGGATCAGGCCGTTGAGCAGGTGGAAGTGGTCGGTGCGCGCCGCGCCGGTGTGCATCGTCGTCAGCGCCGCGGTGAGATCACCGGTCGCCTGCCCCGCCCACGTGCGCAGGACGGCGAGGGCGTACGGGTTCTTCTTCTGGGGCATCAGCGCCGAGACGCGGCTGTGCGTGTCGTCGAGCTCGACCCAGCCGAACTCCTGGCTGCACCAGATCTCGAGGTCCTGCGCGAACTGGCTGATCGACGTCGCGCCGATCGCGAAGCCGCTGAGCACCACCAGGAACGGATCCGACTGCCACATCGCGTCCTTGGCGTGCACCTCCACGCGGCCGTGGCCGAGCAGGTCGGCGAGGCGCTCGCGGTCGAGTGCCCAGCGCGAGCCGGCGCTGCCGCCGACACCCGCGACGCTGCCGGCGAAGTCGCCCTGCACGCGGCGGTAGCGCTCGGCGCTGCGCAGCACCGGGTAGGCCCACGTCAGCAGCAGATGCCCGGCGGTCGTCGGCTGGGCGGGCTGCAGATAGGTGTAGTCGGCGGCGAGCGAGCCAGCGAGCGGCTTGGCCTGCGCGGCCAGGGCGGCGCTGAAGTCGCTGAACGCCGCGGCGTTGCGCGCCATGCCCTCGGCGACGATCAGACGCAGCGCCACCCGGAACGGCTCGCGGCGCGGACGGCCGGCGCTGAGCCAGCCAGCGGCGCTGGAGCCCACGCGCGCGGTCAGCTCCTTCTCGCGGTTCTGGAAGGCGTCGCCGACCGACGGATCCCACGGGAACTCATCGGCGGGGATGGCATCGAGCTCGAGCAGGCCGCGCAGGAGCTCCGCGCCGCGCTCGCGATCGAGCCCGCCGCCCTCGATCAGCGCGATCGCGTGTGCGAGGTCGGAGCGCGACAGCGCATCGGCGAGCGCGGGGCCGGCAGCGGCCTCGGCGCCGTAGCCCGCGCGGACGAGCTCGGCCGACGGCCCAGCCGTCAGGCGCCCACCCACTCCGAGATGACCATCAGCCACACCAGAAGGGTAGCGGTCGCGCCGCTACGGTTACGCCATGCGCCTCAACGTCCACCGCCTCGGCACCCCCGGAGCCCGCCCGCTGCTCGCCATCCACGGCGTCACCGGCCATGGCCTCCGCTTCCGCGACTTCGTCGACCTCGCCGCGCCCGACCGCGACGTCATCTCCGTCGACCTGCGCGGACATGGCCGGTCGGGCTGGGAACCGCCATGGGACGTCATCACCCACCTCGACGACATCCTCGAGACGCTCGAGGCCGAGGGCATCGACGAGTCGATCGACGTGATGGGCCACTCGTTCGGAGGGCTGCTCGCGCTGTCGCTCGTGGCGCTCGCGCCCGAGCTGATCCAGCGCGCCGTGCTGATCGATCCCGCCATCGCCCTGCCAGCCGACTACTGCGCCGACCGTGCGCGCGACACGATCGCCTCGACCGGCTGGGACTCGCCCGAGGCCGCGATCGCCGATCGCAAGACCAGCGTGGCCGAGAGCGGGCATCGCTTCATCGCCGGCGAGGTCGAGGAGCACGTGGTGCTCGGCGAGGACGGCCGCTGGCGCCCGCGCTGCTCGCCGGCAGCGGCGGTGACCGCCTGGAGCGAGATGGCGCACGCCGCACCGCCCATCGAAGAGGTCCGTCCTGTGCTGATCCTGCGCGCCGCGCGTGACAACTATGTGCAGGAGGAGACGCTGCTCGTCCCGCTGCGCGAGGCGCTCGGCGACGAGCTCGAGGTCGTCGACATCGACTCGGCGCACATGATCTACTGGGAGCAGCCCGAGGCCGCCGCGGCGGAGATCCGCCGCTTCCTCAGCTGACGCTATCGCGGTCGGCCAGCACCTGGTCGAGCAGCCAGTTCGCGGTCTCACCCTCGAGATGGATGGCCTCCATGTCGGCCGCATCCTGCGGGCGCTGCAGGCGCAGCCAGTCACGGCCGCCGCGACCCGAGGCGATCAACCCCGCAAGGAAGAAACCCTCGTGCCGCAGCGCTTCGAGCGCCGTGTCGTTCGGACAGGAGAGGTCGAGATCCGCGTACAGCGTCCCGGCGTGGCGCCCCTCCTCCGACCAGAGCATTCGCTCGACACGCGACGGGTCGAGGTCGCCTGAGATGTGGATGAACGCGACGTCGCCCTCTGCGGAGTACGTCAGCTGGTCAGCCAGTTCGAGGGGCTCCGCTCCCCGCGTGGGCACGATCGTGAACCCCGCCTCGGTGGCGAGGCGCTTGATCACCTTCGCGTAGCGCTCCGGTGCCGCGCCGGCAATTGTCGGCTGCTCGACGAGCGGCATGACCGAGTTGAGCAGTGCCCCGCGCCCGGCCGGGGTTGCACCGGAGTCGGCTTGCGCCTGTGCCATCGCGGCGGGCGCCGCGCCGATCAGCAGCGCCGACGGCTTGTAGCCGCTCTTGAACTCCGAGCGCTGGCTGTAGATGTGCGCGGTGGTCGCCTGGCCGAACAGCGCCGGCAGGCCGATACGACGGGCGCGCGCGACCGTGACGTCGAACATGCGGTCGAACAGGCCGAGCCCACGCCATTCGTGTGCGATCACCGCGACGCCCGACTCGGCAGCCTCGTCGGGCTCTGAGCACAGCAGCGCGTGGTGGCCGATGACCTCGTCGCCGACGCACGCGACGGTGCTCGAGACGTGGCCGTTGCCCATCGCCTCCTCGATCCAGACCGGCCGGTAGAAGTCGCCGTGGACGTAGCCGAGGCCGTAGCCGCGGTACAGGACCTGCGCGATCGCCACGGCATCGTCGACGGTGGCATCGCGGATGACGATGTCGTCGACCGCACCGGAGCGCACGCGCTCCTCGTCGGCTGCGCCATCGACGACCGGCGCGATGGCGATCCCATGCTCGACCGGAACCCGCAGGACGAGGCGCTTGCCGTCGCCGGCGAGGTTGATCAGGCGCGTATCGGGATCGATCGCGGCCGCCTCCTCGAGGCCGGCCGGCAGCGGTCCGTTCGAACCGCCCGCGACGCGGAACGGACGCCCCCAGTCGTGCACCACGACCTGCACGCCGGTCAGATCCAGCTCGAGGCTCAGCTCGACGTCACCCTTGCCGCGTCCCTCGTACGACTGCTCCACGCTGAACGCCACGAGGCAGCGCACCGCCTGCTGCAGCTGCGCGGTGTCGGCGATCCCCGCCTCCTCGGCGAAGCGCGCGGCGACGGCATCGGCCATTGCGAGCGCACTCGGCGAGGCGGGAATGGTGAGCGTGGCGCGTCCGAGCATGCGGGAAGCCTAGATCGTCACGTGCGCAACCGAAGGCAGACCGAGGGTCCAGGCGAGACGCGCGGCGGCCCGCGCGAGCGCGCCGTGGGCAGGCCGACTCTCCCAGTGCATCGCGAGGATGCGCAGCTCACCGGCCTTGCGGTCGGCCTTCACGTCGGCGCGGCCGACGATGCGGTCGCCGTGCAGCAGCGGCAGCACGTAGTACCCCCACTGCCGCTGCTCCTTCGGCACGTAGATCTCGAGGGCATGGCGGAAGCCGAAGAGGCGGTCGGCCTCCTCGCGATCCCAGACGAGGTTGTCGAACGGGCACAGCAGCACCGAAGCGGTCGGGCGCGCCGATAGCGCGACGAGCGTGGCGGGCTCGACGAGTGCGACGTGCTCTCCCACCTCCACGCGCTGCAGCATGCCCTCGTCGACCAGGTCGCCGACGGCGATGGCGACGTCCTTGGCCCGACCGCGCAGGCGGTAGTAGTCGGTGACGCGGCTCTGTGTGATCACCCCGCGCGCCCGGACGGAGCGCAGGATGCAGTGGCGGACGATTGCCGCATCGTCGGTGATCGGCTCGAGCTGCGCTGGCGTGTAGAGGCGCTCGGGCAGGTCGTAGACGCGCGTGAAGCCCTTGCGCTCGCGCACGGCGAGCCGCCCGTTCGCGAACAGCGCCTCGATCACCTGCTTGGCGGCCGACCACTCCCACCACCCCGGCGTGCCGGCGCCGCCGAAGTCGGCCGCGGTGATCGGACCATCCTGCACACGCGCCATCACCTCGCGCGCCAGCTTCGGATGCTCCTGCAGCACCGGTCCCCACCAGCGGTGCTCCGTCGCCGCGAGCATGGCCGCGCGGAACCACGGCAGCTCGTCGGCGGGGATGAGGCAGGCCTCGTGTGCCCAGACCTCCGCGATGCGCCCCTCCCGGCGCAGGCCGTTGAGCGTGCCGGCCGGGATCCTCCCCACCCGGCTGGCGAGCGTGAGGCGGTGCGCACGCGCGACGGTCATCACCGAGTCGATCTGCACGCAGCCGAGCTGGTCGATGCAGGCGTGGACGTCGTCGGGCGTGGCGACGCGGTTGCGCACGGCGAACCCCTGCCGTGCCACCGCAATGGCGCGCGCCTCAACCGGCGAGAGCATCTCCACGTGCTGCGCAGCCATGCGCGCAGCGTAGAGAACACCGGACGCCATATCCGTGTGGTTAACAGAGGGGTCTGACCCCTCTGTTAACCAGTCGAAGTTAACGGAGGGGTCTGACCCCTCTGGTAACTCAGTGGCGGAAGTGGCGGCGGCCGACGTGGATCATCGTCGCGCCGGCGGCGTCGACCGCGGCCGTCACCTCGTCGTCGCGCTTGGCGCCGCCCGGCTGGATGATCGCGGTGATGCCCGCGTTGAGGGCGAGCTCGGCGCCGTCGGGGAAGGGGAAGAACGCGTCGGAGGCGAGCACCGCGCCGGCGCGGCGCTCCTCCGGCGTCTTCTCGACCGCGATGCGGACGGCGTCGACGCGGCTCATCTGCCCGGCGCCGATGCCGAGCGTGGCGCCATCGCGGGCGATCACGATCGCGTTCGACGACACGTGGCGGACGATGCGCCAGGCGAAGAGCAGGTCCTCCCACTCGCGCGTGTCGGGTTGCGTGGCGGTGACGACGGTCATCGCTGCGCGTGGCTCGTCGGTATCGTCGGGATCCTGTACGAGCATGCCGCCGGGGACCGGGCGGAGGTGGCGCAGCGGCGGGCGCTTGGCGGGCTCGGTGTCCTCGAGCAGGCGCGTGTTGGCCTTCACCGACAGCGCCTCCAGTGCTCCCTCCTCGTAGCCGGGGGCGATCAGCACCTCGAGGAACTGCTCGGCCAGCCGCGCGCCGAGCTCGGCGGTGATCGGCCGGTTGATGGCGATGACGCCGCCGAAGGCGCTGACCGGATCGCCCGCCAGCGCACGCTCGTAGGCCTCGGCCGCGTCGCGGCCGATCGCGGCCCCGCACGGGTTCTGGTGCTTGATGATCGCGCAGGCCGGCTCGTCGAACTCGCTCGCGATCGCGTGCGCGGCGGCGAGGTCGGCGAGGTTGTTGTACGAGAGGTCCTTGCCGCCGTGCTGGACGACGCCCGTCAGCAGATGGCGCGGCTGCGTGCGGTCCACGTAGTAGCCGGCGGCCTGGTGCGGGTTCTCGCCGTACGGCAGCTCGCGCTCACGCTGGAGGTCCATGATGATCTCGTCGGGCAGCGTGACGCCGCCCATGAACCACGAGGAGATCGCGGCGTCGTAGCCGGCGGTCATCGTGAAGGCCTCGGCCGCCAGGCGCCGGCGCGTCTCGAGCGACAGCTCGCCGCCGCGCGCCTGCAGCTCGGCGATCACCTCGGGGTAGCGGCTCGGCGACGTGACCACGCCCACCGCGGCGTGGTTCTTCGCCGCCGCGCGCACCATCGCGGGGCCGCCGACGTCGATCTTCTCGATCGCCTCGGCGTCGGTGATCCCGGGCTGAGCGACCGTCTCGCGGAACGGGTAGAGGTTCACGACGACGAGGCCGATCTCCCTGATGCCGAACTCGGCGATGCGCTCGAGATCCTCCGGCACGTCGCGCCGCGCGAGGATGCCACCGTGGATGCCGGGGTGCAGCGTCTTGACGCGCCCACCGAGCATCTCCGGCGCGCCCGTCACCTCGTCGACCGCCAGCCACGGGATGCCCGCCGCCTCGATCTTCGCGCCCGTGCCGCTCGAGGCGACGATCTCGATGTCGAGCGCGTGCAGGGCGCGGGCGAGGTCCTCGAGGCCGGTGGCGTCGGACACGCTGATCAGCGCGCGGTGGATGCGGCTCATGCGGCGCTCCTGTCGGGCTCGGGGATGTCGTCGGCGGCGAGGCGGCGCACGACGTCGGGCAGCAGGCGGTGCTCGACGGCCTGGATGCGCTCGTGCAGTGACGCTGGCGTATCGCCCGCGCGCACGGGCACGGGCTCCTGCGCGATCACCGGCCCGGTGTCGAGTCCCGTATCGACGAAGTGGACGGTCACGCCGGTCTCCTGCACGCCCGCGGCGAGTGCCTGCTCCCAGGCGTGCAGCCCCGGGAACGCGGGCAGGAGCGACGGGTGCACGTTGATGACAGGCAAGCGGTCGACCACCTCGGCGGTGAGGATCTCCATGAAGCCCGCCAGCACGACGAGCTCGACATCGCGCTCGAGCAGCCAGGCGCACAGCGCGCGGTCGCGCTCGGCCCAGTCGTCGCCGCGCGGGAACACGGCGGTCTCGAGCTCCTCCTCGCGCGCGCGGCTGAGGGCGATCGCGTCGGCGCGGTTCGATGCCACGCCGACGATCGCGACCGTCGGATCGAGGCGCTCCAGCAGTGCGGCGAGGTTCGAGCCGCGGCCCGAGGCCAGCACCGCGATGCGCAGGGGATCGTCCGCCGTCGCCGCGCGGATCATGCGGTGTAGCGCACGCCCGAGCCGGTCTCGATCTCGCCGATCACCCAGGCGTCGCGGCCCGCGGTCTTGAGCGCGCCGATCGCGGCGAGCTCCTCGGACGGATCGACGACGGCGATCATGCCGATGCCGATGTTGAACACGCGGCGCAGCTCGGCCTCCTCGACGCCCTGGTCGGCGAGCCACTGCACGACGGCCGGGCGCGGCCAGGCGGTCGGGTCGATGACCATGCCGCAGCCGTCGGGGATGACACGCGGGGCGTTGCCCTCGATGCCGCCGCCGGTGATGTGCGCGAGCGCCTTCACGTCGACGAGCGCGCGCAGGTGGCGCAGGTCCTCGGCGTAGATGGCGGTCGGTGCGAGCAGATCGGTCGGGGCGTTGGCCAGGCCGCCGGCACGCTCGACGACGCGGCGCACGAGCGAGAACCCGTTGGAATGGAGGCCCGACGAGGCGATGCCGATGACCTTGTCGCCGGCCGCGACGCGCGTGCCGTCGATCAGCCGGTCGCGCTCGACGATGCCGAGGGCGAACCCCGCGACGTCGAGGCTGTCGGCGTCCATCACGCCCGGGTGCTCGGCCGTCTCGCCGCCGAGCAGCGCGGCGCCGGACTGGCGGCAGCCGTCGGCGATGCCCACCACGAGCGTGGCCACCACGTCGGGATCGAGCACGCCGACCGACACGTAGTCGAGGAACAGGATCGGCTCCGCGCCGACGCACAGGATGTCGTTGACGCACATCGCCACGCAGTCGATGCCCGCGGCGTGCAGCGACCCGGCCTCGCGATGCAGTTCGAGCTTCGTGCCGACGCCGTCGGTGCCGGCCACCAGCACCGGGTCGGTGTAGCCGAGCCCGCCGAGCGCCAGCAGGCCGGCGAAGCCGCCGTGCGCATCGATCACGCCGGGACGGTTCGTGGAACGGACGGCGCCCTTGAGACGCTCGACCACGGCATCGGCCGCGTCGAGCGAGACGCCGGCGGCGGCGTAGGTGAGATCGTCGCTCATGCCTGCGCCACCGGCAGCTGCGTGGCCTCGAAGCGCTCCTTGTCGGCCGCGGCCGGCACGACCGTGGGATAGGTGCCCGTCAGGCAGGCGCGGCAGTAGCGGTCGTCGCCGTGTCCGGTCGACGCCTCGAGTCCCTCGAGCGACAGGTAGGCGAGCGAGTCGGCGCCGAGCTGCTTCCGGATCTCCTCGACCGACTGGTTGGCCGCGATCATCTGGTCCTTCGTCGCCATGTCGATGCCGTAGAAGCACGGCGAGATGACGGGCGGCGAGGAGATGCGCAGGTGCACCTCGGTCGCGCCGGCGCCGCGCAGCATCTCCACGATCTTGCGCGTCGTCGTGCCGCGGACGATCGAGTCGTCGACGACGATCACGCGCTGGCCGGCGAGGACGTCGGGCATCGGATTGAACTTCAGCTTGATGCCGTTCTCGCGCATCGCCTGGTCGGGCTGGATGAAGGTGCGGCCGACGTAGCGGTTCTTGACGAGCCCATCGACGTACGGGATGCCGCTCTTGCGGGCGAAGCCCTGCGCGGCCGGCGCGCCCGAGTCGGGCACGGGGATGACGATGTCGGCCTCGACGGGCGACTCCTCCGCGAGGATCTCCCCCATGCGCTCGCGCGTGCGGTGCAGGTGCAGGCCGTCGAGCTTGGAGTCCGGCCGCGCGAAGTAGATGAACTCGAAGACGCAGAGCGCGGGATGGTGCGGGTCGGCGGGCATGATGCTCTCCACGCCGCGGTCGGTGAGGATCACGATCTCGCCCGGCTCGATGTCCCGGACGAAGGTCGCGCCGACGATGTCGAGCGCGCAGGTCTCCGAGGCGAGGACGGGATGCCCGTCGAGGTCGCCGAGCACCAGCGGGCGGATGCCATCGGGATCGCGGAAGCCGATCAGCTGCTGCTCATCCATCACGATCGCGGCGAAGGCGCCGACGATGCGGCTCATGGCCTCCTTGACGCCGTCGACGAGCGGGCCCTCGTGCTCGCAGATCAGCGCGGCGATGACCTCGGTGTCGGACGTCGACTCGAACTTGAGACCGCGCCCCTCGAGCTCGTCGCGGAGCTCCGTGGTGTTCGTGAGGTTGCCGTTGTGGGCGAGCGACAGCGTGCGCCCCTGACGGTGGCGGATCACCGGCTGGGCGTTCTGCCAGCGCGACGAGCCCGTCGTCGAGTAGCGAGCGTGGCCGACGGCGGCGATGCCCTCGAGCGTCTCGAGCGTGGACTCGTCGAAGACCTGCGAGACGAGACCGAGCTCGCGGACCGCCTGGATGTGGCGGCCGTCGGTGACGGCGATGCCCGCGCTCTCCTGCCCGCGATGCTGCAGGGCGTAGAGCGCGAAGTAGGTGAGGCGTGCGACGTCGCGGTCCGACGCGCGGATGCCGAAGACGCCGCACATGGCTAGGCCGCCCCGATCAGCGCGGGCATGGTCGCCGACCAGGAGGCGACCGCGGCGGCGAGCGGCAGCTCGGCGACGGTCGGGCCGACGGCGACGCGGATCGTGTCGCCCCCGGCGGTGCCGACGAAGAGCGCGGGCACGTCGTGCGTGGCGGCCAACGCGAGCAGCGCGTCGGCGTCGTCGGTGGCGACGAGGACGTGGCCGTTGCCGGCCTCGCCGAACAGCGTGATGTCGTCACGCTCGGCCAGCGGCGGCAGCTCGATGCCGATGCCGACCTTGCCGGCGATCGCCATCTCGGCGGCCGCGACGGCGATGCCGCCCTCGGCCGCGTCGTGCGCCGCGTGGCTGATGCCCGCGGCGGCAGCCTCGACGAGCACGTCGATCAG
>CAZPQP010000034.1:0-2946 GCA_964588635.1 uncultured Bifidobacterium sp. | reverse complement strand
TCGGCCATGCCCTCGACGGCCTCGACGAACATGTACGGCGTCTCGCCCTTCTCCGGGTTGCCGAAGTTGAGGCAGTTGGTGATCGCCAGCGGACGACCGCCGGTGCAGGCGACGTTGCGCGCCGCCTCGGCGACGGCCTGGCGGCCTCCGCGGCGCGGATCGAGCCAGGTGCGGCGACCGCTGCCGTCGAGCGCCGCGGCGACCGCGCGCGTCGAGTCGGGCAGGCGGATCACGCCGGCGTCGGCCCCCGGGCGGATGACCGTGCCGCCGCCGACGATCTGGTCGTACTGCTGGAAGATGGCGGCCTTCGAGGCGATGTTCGGCAGCGCGAGCAGCTGCTCGAGCGTCTGCGAGGCATCGCCCATCGCGGGGAGCGAGGCGACATCGACGGGCTCGGTGTCGAGACGCGCGGGGCGCTGCGGATCGAGCGTGTAGCGCGGGCAGTCGTCGACGAGCGCGGAGACGGGGATGTCGCCCACGATCTCGTCGCCCATCGTGCAGATCAGGTGGTCGCCCTCGACGACCTCGCCGATCACCGAGCACTCGAGCTCCCAGCGGGCGCACAGCGCCTGCACCTCGGCGAGACGGCTCGGCTCGACGCAGGCGAGCATGCGCTCCTGCGACTCCGAGATCATGATCTCGAACGCCTCCATGTCGGCCTCGCGCAGCGGCACCTTGGCGAGGTCGAGCTTCACGCCGACCGGGCCGCGCGAGGCCATCTCCGACGCCGACGAGGCGAGGCCCGCGGCGCCGAGGTCCTGCAGGCCGACGAGCACGTCGTCGCGCACCAGCTCGAGCGAGGTCTCGATCAGGCGCTTCTCCATGTAGGGATCGCCGATCTGGACGGTCGGGCGCTTGTCGTCGCCGCCCGCGTCGATGTCCTGCGAGGCGAGCACCGAGGCGCCGCCGATGCCGTCGCGGCCGGTGCGCGCGCCGAACAGCACGACGAGGTTGCCGATGCCGGCGGCCGTGGCGCTCTTGAGGTCGGAGGCCTTGAGGACGCCGATGCACATCGCGTTGACGAGGCACGACTGCTCGTAGCCGGGATCGAACCGCACCTCGCCGCCGATGTTGGCGACGCCGACGCAGTTGCCGTAGTGGCCGATGCCGCGCACCGCGCCGTCGAGCAGGCGGCGCGTGCGCTCCGTCGCGGGATCGCCGAAGCGCAGCGAGTCGAGCACGGCGATCGGGCGGGCGCCCATGGCGAAGACGTCGCGGAGGATGCCGCCGACGCCGGTCGCGGCGCCCTGGAAGGGCTCGACGGCGGACGGGTGGTTGTGGCTCTCCACCTTGAACGCCACGCCGAGGCCGTCGCCGACGTCGACGACGCCCGCGTTCTCGCCCGGGCCCTGCAGCACGGCGGGGCCATCGGTCGGGAAGCGGCGCAGCACGGCGCGCGAATGCTTGTAGCCGCAATGCTCGCTCCAGAGCAGCGAGAAGACCGCCAGCTCGAAGTGATTCGGGTCGCGTCCCATCAGGACGACGATCTGCGCGTACTCGTCATCCGTCAGCCCGAGTTGGCGATGCAGCGAGGGGTCGGAGACGTGGTTCACGCGTTGACCAACACTAGCGGAGGCACCTCTCGGCATTGACGGTTGGTCCACGTTGCGCGCGACTGCGGCACGAAGCGATCGGCATGCGTCGCTCGCCCGTGTGCGCCCGCCGGCGACGATCGGCGCATGAGCACCTCCACCCCCTCCTCCCCTCCCGTCCGTCCCACGATCGCCGTGCCCGGCGGGCGCGCCATCCTCCTCGCCGAGGAGGTCCTCCCCGGCGATCCCGCAACCGGTGAGATCGCCGTCCAGTCCCTCGAGCGCACCGATGGGACGCGCTTCGTGCGCGTGGGCTACCGCCGCAACGGGCGCATGATCCGCGGGCCGGTGAGCCTGCCCGAGGACCTCTGGGCGCAGCTGCCCAAGCGCCCGCCGAAGCCACCGCGCTGACGATGCGGCGGCGCTGTCGCCGACGCGCCGCCGTTCCGCGTAGTGTTCGGTTGTGGGCCCGATCCAGTTGACCTCCCGCCCGACGCTGCGCGACCCGATCCTGATCGCGGCCTTCCGCGGCTGGAACGACGGCGGCACCGCGGCGACGATCGCGGCGGCGTTCCTGAAGAACAACCTCGACGCCGTGCGCTTCGGCGAGATCGACTCGGACGGCTTCGTCGACTACCAGCAGACCCGTCCGCAGGTGACGATCGAGGAGGGGCACGTCCGCCAGATCACCTGGCCCGAGACCGAGTTCTTCCACGCCAAGCTGCCGAACGGCGAGCGCGACATCATCCTCGTGATCGGCGTCGAGCCCAACTTCCGCTGGCGGGAGTTCAGCCGCTCGATCGCCCAGCTCGCGCAGGAGCTCGGCTGCACGCTGGCCGTCACGCTCGGCGGCCTGCTCGCCGACACGCCGCACACGCGCGACATCCCGGTCTCCGGCGCGGCGCACGACCCGAGTCTGATCGACCGCTTCGATCTCGAGCCGGTGCGCTACGAAGGCCCGACCGGCATCGTCGGCGTGCTCCACGACGACCTCGGCAAGGCCGGCATCCCGTCGGCCAGCCTGTGGGCCGCCGTGCCGCACTACCTCGGCGGCAACCCGAACCCGACCGCCGCGCTCGCGCTGATCAACGCGCTCGAGCCGATCATCGAGTGCGACCTCTCACCGACCGAGCTCGAGACGGCGTCCGCCGAGTTCGACCGCCAGATCGCCCGCGTCGTCGAGAAGGACGCGGAGATGCGCTCGTACGTGACCGACCTCGAGGATCGCCTCGACAACGGCGACGACTACGACGACGAAGAGGACGAGGACTACGAGGACGACGAGGAGCACGAGGGCGAGGAGGATGACGGCAGCGCTGGCATGGCCCTCGACGAGATCACCTCGGAGAACCTCCCCAGCGCCGACGAGCTCGAGGCCGAGCTGCAGGAGTACCTGCGCAAGCAGCGCGACGAC
>CAZPQP010000033.1:0-13712 GCA_964588635.1 uncultured Bifidobacterium sp. | reverse complement strand
GACTTACCACATGAATGTTATGGTACGAGACATGGTGCCGCGAACACCCCACATGCAGACCTTTGACGAATGGCTCGAGCAGGACCTCGCAGATCCTGCTTTTCGCGCCGAATGGGATCGAACCGTGCTGGCCCGCGCGATCTCGCACGCAATCACCCGCTACCGCATCGAGCACGGGCTCTCGCAGACCGCGCTCGGCGAGCAGCTTGGGATGTCGCAGACGCAGATCTCGCGTCTCGAGTGTGGCGACCACACGCCGAGCTTCGAGACGCTGCTGCGCCTGACCTCGGCGCTCGGCATCGAGATCTCGCTGAGGATCGGGCCCAAGAGCGCGGCGCGGCGTGCGATCCCCAAGGCGCCCCACCGCGGCATGTGCGATGCGACCGACCAGGTCGTGATCAGCGTGCGCGAGGCGTAGCGGTAGGCGCGCGGGTCGGCGCGCCGCGCGCCCGATTCGGCGCGCCGACGAGCGCACTTCGCGCGCTAACCGCGCGGCACTGCGCGCATCCCGTGCTCGGAGCTCGGCAACAGTCAGGACATGGACTCCAGCGCGAAGCGGCATCCCGAATTCGCCAAAGAGATGGCCGCGCTGCTGCTCCGCGAACCCCGCGAACACCGAGCGGCGACGCGCACCATTGCCCGGCTTCTGCAGTTCGGCAACGCGCTCGGGTTCCCGGATTCAAGCAGCGTACGATCGGCACCCGTGCGAGGCATCCGCGAGTTGAGGCCACGGCGAGGCCGCAGCCGGTGGCGCCCGCTGTACGCCATCACCGAGAACGGCACCTACCTCGTTGCGCTTGCGCCGGAAGCCAGCCGCGACCCCATCGGATTCCGGCGAGCCGTCGACCGAGCCGCGGAACGACTGAGCGAGATGACCTCACAGGAGCAGACACGCGATGTTGAATGAACACACAAGTGCTATTATTCTGGATATGGCAAAGCCTGTGGCCACACGCTGGTTGACGAACGAGGAATCGCTCGAAGCCGAATTCCGGCTGAGCCCCGAGTTCCGCGAGGAGTGGTACGGCACCACGCTCGGCCGCACGTTCGGCATGGCCGTCCTCAAGTACCGCTACGACCACGGACTCTCCCAGACGGCACTCGGCCGGCTCGTCGGCATGACGCAGCCGCAGATCTGGCGGATCGAGGAGGGCGAGCACAATCCATCGATGCAGACCATCACGCGCCTGTGCGACGCGCTCGGCCTTGAGATCTCGCTGACGATCCATCCCAAGAGCGGGCAGCGGCGCGAGATCCCGGCCAAGCTCCAACGCAACGCGATCTGCGACGCGACCGACCAGGTCGTGATCAGCGTGCGCGAGGCCCGCTAGCGCCGCACGCTACGAACGGCTGGCTCCGGGCTTCCACGTCGTCTCTCCCCCATCGCCATTGGCGGCGCGGGCGAGGACGAACAGGAGGTCGGACAGGCGGTTGAGGTACGTGATCACCTCGGGCGTCATCGGCTCCTGCGCGGCAAGGGCGACGGCATCGCGCTCGGCACGACGGCAGATGGTGCGGGCCACGTGGAGGTACGCGCTCAGCGGGGTGCCGCCCGGGACGACGAAGGACGTCAGCGGCGGGAGCGCGGCGTTGACCTCGTCGATGCGGTCCTCGAGCCACTGCACCTGATCGGGGCTGACGCGCAGGCGCGAGCGGTGCTTCTCGTCGTCCTCCGGCGGCGGCGGGACGCAGAGGTCGGCGCCGACGTCGAAGAGGTCGTTCTGGATGCGCACCAGCCACTCGTCGGCCGGCGTGCCCGCCGAATGCAGACGCGCGACGCCGAGGGCGGCGTTCAGCTCGTCGACCGTGCCGTACGCCGCGACGCGGGCGTTGTGCTTGGCCACGCGGTGGCCGTCGCCGAGGCTCGTCTCGCCGAGATCGCCGCCGCGCGTGTAGATGCGGTCGAGGCGGACGACGATGTCATCGTTGGGAGAGCTCATGGTGTTCCAATCGTCGTAGCGCGGCGTACGGCCGATGCTACGCCGGCAGGACCTCGAGCACCATCGCGTCGCCCTGGCCGCCACCCGAGCAGATCGTGGCCAGACCGATGCCGCCGCCCTGGCGGCCCAGCTGGTGCACGAGCGTGCCGACGAGGCGTGCGCCGCTGGCGCCGACCGGATGGCCCAGCGCCACCGCGCCGCCCTGGCAGTTGACGCGGTCCGGGTCGATGCCCAGCGTGTTGACGGTGTTGAGGGCGATCGACGAGAAGGCCTCGTTGACCTCGAGCATGTCGACGTCGGCGACCGTCAGGCCCGCCTTGGCGAGCGCGGTCTCGGCCGCCGTCGACGGCGCGCAGGCCAGACGACGCGTGATGTCGGCCGCGACGGCGCTCGAGCGCACGATCGCCAGCGGCGTGAGGCCCTTCGCCTTGGCGACGTCCTCGCTGACGGCGACGACCATCGCGGCGCCGTCGGTGACGCCCGGGCTGTTGCCCGCCGTGTGCGTGCCGCCCTCGGTGAGGGGGCCGAGCTTGGCGAGCGACTCGAGGGTGGAGTCGGCGCGCGGGCCCTGGTCCTGGTCGATCACGCGCTCGTGCTTGCGCTCGCGGATCGTGACCGGCGCGATCTCGTCGGCGAAGGCGCCGCTCTCCATCGCCGCGACCGCGCGCTGGTGCGAGCGCAGCGCCCACGCGTCGAGCTCCTCGCGCGACTGGCCGAGCTCGCCCGAGACCTCGTTGGCCTGGTCGTACATGACGCGCTGCGTCCACGGATCGCGCAGGCCGTCGTGCAGGACGGCGTCGACGAGGTGCGTGTCGCCGAAGCGGTAGCCGGCGCGGGCGCCGAGCGCCATGTAGGGCGCGCTCGTCATCGACTCCATGCCGCCCGCCAGCACGACCTGGGCCTCGTCGAGGCGGATCAGGTAGTCGGCCAGGGCGATCGCGCGCATGCCCGAGGCGCAGACCTTGTTGATCGTCTCCGAGCCGCTCTCGACCGGGATGCCCACGCGGGTCGTGACCTGCCGCGCCATCGCGTGCATCTGGCCGGCCTGCACGACCGTGCCGATGAACGAGTAGTCGACGTCCTCCGGCGCCACACCGCCGCGCTGCAGCGCGGCCTCCGCCGCGACCACGCCGAGATCCACGGCGCTCGCGCCGGCGAGATCGCCACCGAGGCGGCAGAAGGGGGTGCGAGCAGCGCTGACGAGGACGGTACGAGCCACGCGAGGAGCCTCCGGGGAAGGTGCGTGTCACGGGACGTGACAACGGCTGGAGGCTACCACGCGGCGATTGGCGGGCTGCCTCTCCTCTCCGCGCCGCACGGACCCTCGACGTCGAATCTGCCTATATGTGTTCTTTAGTGCTACATTGTGTTCATAGATTCGTCAGGAGGCTGGCATGGCAGCAGACAACGCCAAGAAGCACGTGACCCTCCGCGTGCATGCGCCGACCATCGTCGACATCGACCGGCTCGCCCAGCAGCGCGGACTTTCCCGCAACGAGCTCGCCGATCGCTACCTCTCCGAAGGCGTGCGCCGCGAGGAGTTCCCTCAGATCTCGTTCCGCGATGGCACGCTCGGACGCCGGGCATTCCTTCTCGGAACGCGTCTCGACGTCTGGCAGGTGATCGAAACGGTCCGCAACCATGAGAACTCCGTTGAGGAAGCGGCAACGTATCTCGATCTGCCCGTCGAGCAGGTGCGCGCCGCCGTCCGGTACGCCGCCGTGCACCGGCAGGAGACCGACGAGATCGCCGCTCGCGAGGATGCGGCGGCAGCACGAGCAGAGGAGATCTGGCGCGCCGAGCAGGATCTCCTCGTCTCGTGAGACTGTTGCTCGACGAGCACTACGCCAAGGAGATCGCAGAGCAGTTGCGCGATCGCGGTCACGACGTGGTCGCAGTCCAGGAGCGCGCCGACCTCCTCACGTTGAGCGACGCCGCGCTCTTCCGACTGATGCCGCCGGAGGAGCGCGCCATCCTGCCCGAGAACTGGGGTGACTTCGATCGGCTTGCTCAACAGTCCATCGATGCCGGGACAAGCCACTACGGACTGGTGTTCACGTCGCGTCGCACGCTCCCCCGCGGCCGCAACACGATCGGGTTGTACGTCCGCGTCCTCGACGATTTCCTTGGACGCCACCCAGCAACCGATGCGCTGCTGAACAGCGCACGGTGGCTCCCCGACCGACCGCTGCCGTAGTGCCGCCCGTTTGACGACGGGCGCGCGCCATGGCACCCTCCAGTGCATGCAGGGAATCCGCAACGGCGCGTGGTGGTGGTGCATGCCCGGGCGGGATCCCGTGCGCTGACGCGCACCGCTGATCCGATCCGCCCGGGCTCCCCAGAGAGGGAGCCTTTTTTGTGCCCGCAATCACCACCGAGAAACCAGACATGAACCCCACAGAGCCCCGACAGAAGCGCCAGCCGACCAAGCGCCCCACCGTGCGCGAGCTGCCGGCCGACCTGCTCACGCCCGTCGGCGCGTACCTGCGCCTGCGCGACCTCGGGCCGGGCTTCCTGCTGGAGAGCGTCGAGGGCGGGCAGCAGGTGGGCCGCTACTCGTTCCTGTCGGCCGGGTGCGAGCGGCTCGACCTCGATCTGACCGGGGAGGATCCGTTCGCGCCGCTGCGCGCGCGGCTCGACGCGCACGCCGACCTGGACCTCGAGGGGCTGCCGCCGTTCGCCGGCGGCGCCGTGGGCATGCTCGGCTACGACGCGATCCCGACGTTCGAGCCGACCGTGCCGCTGCCCGAGCGCGAGGACGGCGACCTCGAGCAGCCCGCGTCGTTTCTGATCGCCCCCGTCGTCGTGGCGTTCGACCACGTGCGCGCCACCGTCCAGGTGATCGCCCAGCCCGGCGAGGACGCGCTCGCCGACACGATCATCGACCGCCTGATGGGCCCCATGCCCGAGGGCGTGCAGCCCGTGCCGCCGCTCGTGGCCGGCGGCGAGTCCGTCGGCGACCTCGACATGGACGAGTACATCGAGCGCGTCGAGATCGGCAAGGACCACATCCGCAAGGGCGACGTCTTCCAGGTCGTGCTGTCGCAGCGCCACCGCCGCCGTACGCCGCGCAGCCCCGTCGCCATCTACCGCGCGCTGCGGGCCGTGAACCCGTCGCCGTACCTGTTCCTGATCGACCTCGGCGACCGCGCGCTGATCGGCGCCTCGCCCGAGACGCACGTGGCGCTGTCGCGCGAGCGCATCGCCGAGCTGCGCCCGATCGCCGGCACGCGGCCGCGCGGCGCCGACGCGGAGGAGGACGACGCGCTCGCCGCGGACCTCCTCGCCGACCCCAAGGAGCGGGCCGAGCACATGATGCTCGTCGATCTGGCCCGCAACGACCTGTCGCGCGTGTGCGACCCCGGCACCGTCCCCCCCACGCGCCTGCTCGAGATCGAGCGCTACAGCCACGTGATGCACATCGTCTCGCGCGTCGAGGGGCACCTGCAGGACAGCCACGACGCGTTCAGCCTGCTGGCGGCCACATTCCCGGCCGGCACCGTGTCGGGGGCGCCGAAGGTGCGCGCCATGCAGATCATCAGCGCGCTCGAGCCCCATCGGCGCGGTCCGTACGCCGGCGCGGTCGGCTACCTCGGCACCGACGGCACGCTCGACACGTGCATCGCGCTGCGCACGATCCAGCTGCGCGACGGCGTCGCCACGCTGCAGGCCGGCGCCGGCATCGTGGCCGACTCCGACCCGGCCGAGGAGCATCGCGAGTGCCTGCGCAAGATCGCCGCGCTCCAGCGCGCCGTCGATCTCGCCGATGCGGGAGGCTATGGGCGATGAGCCGCGTCCTCCTGATCGACAACTTCGACTCGTTCACGTACAACCTCGCGCACGGCTTCTCCGAGGCCGGCGCCGACGAGGTCGTCGTGCGCCGCAACGACGCGATCACCGTGGAGGAGGCCGAGGCGCTCGCGCCGACGCATCTGGTGATCTCCCCCGGCCCCGGCACGCCCGACGAGACGGGCGTCTCCGCCGACCTGATCAACGCGTTCCAGGGGCGCATCCCGATCCTCGGCGTGTGCCTCGGGCATCAGCTGCTCGTGCAGCTGCACGGCGGCGTCGTGGGCGCCGCGCCGCAGCTGGTGCACGGCAAGGCCGACGACGTCTCGCGCATCGCCGACGATCCGGTGCTGAACGGCGTGGCCGAGCGCTTCACGGCCGGCCGCTACCACTCGCTCGCCGCGCACGAGCCCATCCCCGCCGAGCTCGTCGTCACCGCGCGCGCCGACGACGGCACCGTGATGGCCGTGCGCCGCCTCGACCAGCCCACGCACGGCGTGCAGTTCCACCCCGAGAGCGTGCTCACGCCCGAGGGCGACACGATGCTCGCCGCGTTCCTCGCCCTGGAGGCCGCCGCATGAGCAGCCCGCTGCACGCCGCGATGGTGAAGGTGCTCGCCCACGAGGACCTGACCGAGGACGAGGCCCGCGCGGCGCTGGGCTTCATCATGGACGGCGAGGCGACCGCGGCGCAGACCGCCGGGTTCCTCGTGGCCATGAAGGCCAAGGGCGAGACGCCCGTCGAGATCGCCGGCTGCGCGCGCGCCATGCGCGAGCACGCCATCGCGGTGCGGCCGCAGCGCACCGACCTCGTCGACACCTGCGGCACGGGCGGCGACCACACCGGGTCGTTCAACATCTCGACCGCCGCGGCGCTCGTCGCCGCGGGTGCGGGCGCGGGCGTGGCCAAGCACGGCAACCGCTCGATCTCGTCGAAGTCGGGCAGCGCCGACGTGCTCGAGCAGCTCGGCATCCCCGTCGAGGTGCCCGCCGAGGCCGTCGCCGCGATGATCGACGAGCACGGCTTCGGGTTCCTCTACGCGCCCAGCCACCACCCCGCCATGCGCCACGCCGGCCCCGTCCGCCGCGAGCTCGCGATCCCGACGATCATGAACCTGCTCGGCCCGCTCGCCAACCCCGTCGAGACGCCGTTCCAGATCATCGGCGTGCCGCGCCTCGAGCTCGTCGAGCCGATGGCGCAGGTGATGCAGATCCTCGGCATCCAGCACGCGCTGATCGTGCACGGCGACGGCGGCTTCGACGAGATCACGCCGTGCAGCACCACGACGATCGCCGACGTGACGCAGGACGGGATCACCGTCTCGACCTTCGACCCGGCCGACCACGGCATCGCCCGCGCCGACCTCGACGCGCTCAAGGGCGGCGGCCCCGAGGAGAACGCGGAGATCATCCGCCGCGTGCTCGCCGGCGAGCCGGGCGCGCCGCGCGATGCGGTGCTCCTCAACGCCGCCGCCGCGCTCGTCGTGTGCGGCCAGGCCGACGACTTCGACGCGGGTCTCGCCCGCGCAGCAGCAGCAATCGACACCGGACAGGCGCAGCGCGTCCTGGACGCCGTTGGCGCGTCCGCGCGCGCCGCAACAGGAGGAGCAGCCTGATGGGCTATCTGCAGGAGATCGGGGCATGGACGCAGCGCGAGGTCGAGCGACGCCGGGAGACCCGGCCGTTCGCCGGAGCGCTGCACGAGCCCGGCCGCGTGAAGGTGATCGCCGAGATCAAGCGCGCCTCGCCCAGCGAGGGACCGATCGCGCCCAACGCCGATGCCGCCGAGGTCGCGCGGCGCTACGAGGCCGGCGGTGCCGCCGCGATCTCGGTGCTGACGAGCGGCAAGGACTTCGCCGGCTCGCTGCTCGACCTCGCCAAGGTGCGTCAGGTCACCGACCTGCCGCTGCTCTGCAAGGACTTCTTCGTCGATCCGTACCAGGTCGTCGAGGCGCGCGCCCACGGCGCCGACGCGATCCTCGTGCTGCTCGCGCTCGTCGAGGACTCGCTGGCCCAGGACCTGATCCAGGCCGCCGAGGACCACCAGATGGACGTGCTCTGCGAGGTGCACAACGAGGCCGAGCTGCGCCGCGCGCTCGACCTCGGCTGCCCGCTGATCGGCGTGAACGCACGCGACCTGAGCACCCTGTCGGTCGAGCCGACCGACCAGCGCCGCCTGCTCGGCGCCGTGCCGGCCGGGTACATCAGCGTGGCCGAGGCGGGCGTGACGTCGCGCGCCGATCTCGACGCCGCCGGTGCCGCCGGCGCCTCCGCCGCGCTCGTCGGCACCGCCCTGATGCGCAACCCCGACCTGCTCGAGGAGCTGACGCGCCCGTGACCCTCGTGAAGATCTGCGGCATGACGAACGCCGACGATGTCGACCAGGCCGTTGCGGCCGGGGCCGACATGATCGGCTTCGTGCTCGTGCCGTGGTCGCCGCGCGCCGTCGACCTCGACGCCGTGCGCACGCTGCGCCGCCATGTGCCGCGCGGGATCGAGGCCGTGGGCGTGCTGGCCGACGAGACCGCCGGCTACGCCGCGCAGGTGCTCGAGGTGGCCGAGCTCGACCGCGTGCAGGTCTACGGGCCGCACGCCGCCGAGACGCGCGAGGTGCTGGGCGAGCGCGCGCTCGTGGGCTACCGCCTGCCCGCGGACGCGATCGGCGCCGACGACCCGGTGCTGCTCGACCGCGCCTTCGGCGACGAGCCAACGGCCGAGGAGCTGGCCGCGCACTGGGACGTGGTGGCCGAGCTCGGCCGCAGCGGGCGTCGCGTGCTGCTGGCCGGCGCGCTCTCGCCCGACAACGTCGCGGCCGCCGTGGAGGCCGCACAGCCCTGGGGCGTCGACGTGGCACGTGGCGTCGAGCGCGAGCCCGGGATCAAGGATCATGACCGCGTGTCGGCGTTCATCGCCGCCGCGCGCGAAGGGAAGGCAGCATGAGCAGCACCGACACCGCCCAGCACGGCACCCCCGCCGACGCGTATCCGCCGGACGACATGGGCCGCTGGGGCGAGTTCGGCGGGCGCTTCGTGCCCGAGACCGTGATGGCCGCCCTCGACGAGCTCGAGGCCGGCATGAACGAGGCCTTCGCCGACCCGGCCTTCCACGCCGAGCTGGCGCTGCTGGCCCGCGACTTCGTCGGCCGCCCCACCCCGCTCTACCTCGCCGAGCGCCTCACCGAGGACATCGGCGGCGCGCGCATCTGGCTCAAGCGCGAGGACCTCGCCCACACCGGCGCGCACAAGATCAACAACGCGCTCGGCCAGGCCGTCATCGCCAAGCGCCTCGGCAAGCAGCGCATCGTCGCCGAGACCGGCGCCGGCCAGCACGGCGTCGCCACCGCCACCGCCTGCGCGCGCTTCGGCCTCAAGGCCGTCGTCTACATGGGCGAGGAGGACATGCGCCGCCAGCGCCCCAACGTCGTGCGCATGAAGATGCTCGGCGCCGAGGTGATCCCCGTGACGAACGGCGCGGGCACCCTCAAGGACGCCCTCAACGACGCCATCCGCGACTGGATCGCCAACGTCGAGGACACGCACTACCTGATCGGCACCGCCGCCGGCCCGCACCCGTACCCGTACCTCGTGCGGCGCCTGCAGGCCGTGATCGGCGAGGAGTCGCGCGCGCAGATGCTCGAGCGCGCCGGCCGCCTGCCCGAGGCCGTCGTGGCGTGCGTCGGCGGCGGCTCGAACGCGATCGGCATCTTCCACTCGTTCCGCGACGACCCCGTGCGCCTGATCGGCGTCGAGGCCGGCGGCACCGGCGGCGCGCTGCACGCGCGCTCGCTGAGCGGCGGCAAGGTCTCGATCCTGCACGGCTCGCGCTCGTACGTGCTCTGCGACGACGACGGCCAGGTCGTCGAGACGCACTCGATCAGCGCCGGCCTCGACTACCCGGGCGTCGGCCCCGAGCACGCGTACCTGCACGCGACCGGCCGCGCGGAGTTCATCGGCGCCACCGACGACGAGGCGCTCGTGGCGTTCGACCGCCTCTGCCACCTCGAGGGCATCATCCCCGCGCTCGAGTCGAGCCACGCGCTCGTCATCGCCGAGCGCATCGCGCGGGACCTCGGCCCCACCGGCGACGTGCTCGTGGGCCTGTCTGGCCGCGGCGACAAGGACGTCGACCAGATCGCCGCGCGGAGGGGTATCGAGTGAACATCCCCCGCCCCAGCCTCGCCGTCTACCTGATGGCCAACGAGGACGCCCCCGCGCTGGCCGAGGCCGCCGTGCGCGGCGGCGCCACGGTGATCGAGCTCGGCATCCCCTACTCCGACCCGCTGGCCGACGGCACGACGATCCAGCGCGCCGCGCAGGCCGCGCTCGACGCGGGCATCACGCCCCAGCGTGCGCTCGAGCTGCTCGCCGAGATCAACGACCGCGTCGACGTGCCGCTGGTGCCGATGACGTACGGCGCGATCGTCGAGAGCTACGGCCTCGAGGACTTCTGCCGCGACGCCGCCAAGGCCGGCGCCGAGGCGCTGATCGTGGCCGACATCCCGCCGGAGGAGTCGGGCCCGCTGCGCGACGCCGCCGCCGCCGAGGGCGTCGACCTGATCCACCTCGTGGCCCCCACCTCCCGCCCGGAGCGCATCGAGACGGCGGCGGCCGCCAGCACCGGCTTCGTCTACCTCGTGGCGGCCGTCGGCGTGACCGGCGCCCGCGAGAACCTCGATCCGCGCGTCGCCGAGCTGCTCGAGCGCACCCGCACCGCGGCCGGCGACACGCCGATCCTCGGCGGCTTCGGCGTCTCCACCCGCGCGCACGTCGAGGGCCTCATCGCCGCCGGCACCGACGGCGCGATCGTGGGCTCCGCCGCCATCGACGCGATCGACCGCGGCGGCGCCGAGGCGCTCGAAGAGCTCGTGCGCGACCTGGCCGCCGGCCTTCCGTCCTGAGCGCACGCTCGACGCTAGGCTGCGGCTGATGAGGCGCCTACCGCTCCTGCTCGCCGTGCTCGTCGCCGCCCTGCTCGCGCCGACGACGGCACTCGCCCACTCGGGCGAGACGGGCGGCACCGACTACCGCTCGACGATCACCGCCGTGCCCGCGGGCGTGGAGGCGCGCATCATCGGCGGCGACGATCGCATCGAGATCACGCGCACCGACGCGGCGGAGGTGCTGATCCCCGGCTACGGCGGCGAGCCGTACCTGCGCCTCGACGCGCAGGGCACGTGGGAGAACCGCAACTCGCCCGCCGTCGCCCTCAACGACGTGCGCCGCACCAGCGAGGCGATCCCGAACGCCGCCACCAAGATCGCGCCCGACTGGGTGCAGATCGGCACCGGCACCAGCGTCGTCTTCCACGACCATCGCGCCCACTGGATGGGCTCGCAGGCGCCCGCGAAGGTGCGCGCCGACCCCGACCGCGAGCAGCTGCTCTACGACTGGAGCATCCCGCTGACCATCGACGGCACCGCGGCGGAGATCCGCGGCGACGTGACGTGGCTCGGCCTGCCGCTGACGTGGCTCTGGTGGACGATCACCGCGCTCGCCGTGATCGCCGCGGTCGTCGTCGGCTGGCAGCGGCGCGTGCCCGCCAACCTCGCCGCGATCATCGGCACCGTCGCGGCCGTCCTCGCCTCGCTGCTGACCGGCGTCTCGCAGCAGCTGGACCTGCCCGACGGCACCCGCGGCGCGCTCGTCGGCGTCGCGATCGCCGCCGTCCTGCTCGCGATCGGCCTCGGGCTCGGCCATCGCCTGCGCGCCGTGCCCGCGCACGCCACCACCGTCCTGCTGCTCGTCGCCGTCGTGGCCGGTGGCGTGCAGCTCGTCGGCCTCGCCGGCACGGCCTTCACCTACGCGCTCGTCCCCGGCCCCCTGCCGACCCTCATCACGCGCGTGCTGATCATCCTCGGCCTCGCCGGCGTGGCCCTCACCGCCGGGGCCTGTGCGCGCGCCTGGCGGACGCTGCTCGCCGACCTCCCGCCCCAGCCGACGACCAAGGCCCCGACGTGGTGAACCTGCGGCGCCTGGCGCTCGCCCTCATCGCCGCCGCGCTCCTCGCCCTCCCCGGCAGCGCGCTCGGGCACGCATCGCTCGTCCGCACGACACCCGCCATCGGCACGATCGTGAAGACCGCGCCCGACGCCGTCACGCTCACCTTCACCGAGGGCATCAACGCCGTCGGCGCCCGCGTGCAGGTGATCGGCCCCGACGGCGAGCGCTACGACGAGGGCAAGCCGCAGGCCGACGGCCGCGTGCTGCGCCAGGCGATCAGCCCCGACCTGCCGGAGGGCACCACCACCGTGGCGTGGACCGTCATCTCCGACGACGGCCATCGCATCGGCAATGCGTTCCTGTTCAGCGTCGGGCGCGAGTCGCTCGGCGGCGCCGAGACGGACGAGGCCGTGGCCGAGGTCACCGCCGCCGACCTCGAGCGCCCGAACGGCTCCGCCACGCTCACCGCCGTCTCGCGCGCGCTGCGCTTCGCCGGGATCATCGTGCTGCTCGGCCTGCTCGGCGTGGTCGCGCTCGTGTGGGGCCCGGCGCTGCGTCGCGGCCGCGCCGAGGACGCCGCCACCGCCGACGCGGCCGACGGCGCGTTCCAGCCGATCGCCGTGTGGTTCGCGCGGCTCGTGCCACCGCTGCTCGCGCTCGTCGCGGCGGTCACGCTGCCCGTCGAGGCGTGGGCCAACGACATCGACCTGCGCGGGATGCTCGAGCTGCGGCAGGGGCAGATCGCGGTCGTCCAGCTCGTGCTCGCGCTCGTGGCCTGGCCGCTCGCGGTCCGCGCCGTCCGCAGCCGCGCCACGGGCGCCCTGCTCGCCGCCGCCGTGCCGGCGCTGCTCCTCGCCCTCACCCCCGGCCTGTCCGGCCACGCCGGCGCGCAGGACAGCGCCTGGCTCGCGGTGCTCGTCGACTGGGTGCATGTGCTCGCCGCCGGTGCGTGGGGCGGCGGGCTGATCGTCCTCGCGTGCACGGCGCCCGCCGTCTTCCGTGCGACGACGGCGGAGACCCGCGCGCCGCTCGTGCGCGGCGTCGTCCGGCGCTTCACCCGTGTCGCGCTCGTCGCGCTCGTCGCGCTCGTCGCCACCGGCACCATCGCGACGCTCACCCTCACCAGCTCGCTGACGGAGGTCGTCGACACCAGCTGGGGGCGCCTCGTGCTGGCCAAGATCGCCGTGGTGATCGCCGCCATGCTCGCGGCCGGCATCGCGCGTCGCGCCGCACGCAGCTTCGCGACCGCGGTGCAGATCGAGGCGCTGCTGATCGTCGCGGCCATCGCGCTGACCGGCACCCTCACCGGGCTCGCGCCGCAGACGCCGACCGCAGCCGCCGGCGAGAGCGCGGCGCCCGCCTTCCAGCTCGTGCAGGACATCGGTCCGCGCGAGGCGCAGGTCGACATCGCCCCGACGACCGTGGGCGGCCCGAGCGAGGTGCACATCATCGTCACCAACGACGTCGGCCAGCCCGCCCGCGGCGTCGCCGACGCCTCAATCGCGCTCACCCAGGACGCGGAGACGAAACTCGGCGTCGAGCTGACCACGATCGGCCCGGCGCACTGGACCGGCACCGTCCGCATCCCCAAGCCCGGGACGTGGAACGTGATCGTGCGCCTGCGCATCGGCGAGTTCGGTGAGGAGATCCTGCGCGGCACCCTCACCGCGTCATAGCGCGGAGCCGGGGTCGACCGCTACCATGCGTGCATGCGAAAGGCAGGCGCATGACACTCTGGGAAGAGATCCTCATTGTCTGGATCGGGATGACGATCGCCCCGAAGCTGGTGATCATCCCCATCTGGCATCTCATGTGGAAGGCGCTCGGCGATACCAAGCGCCAGGACGAGATCGACGCGGCCTGGCTCGCCAGCCTGCAGGGCGGCGGCAGCGGCGGCAGCGGCGTGGATCGGCATCCGCGCGAGCGCCGTCCGTGGACGCGCGGCCCGCGCCGCGGACCCCGCGGAGGCGGCGGCGCCGGAGCGCGCCCGCTCGAGCGGCGTCCGCAGAGCGTCACCGCCCTTTCCGGCGTCGCGCGGCTCGCCT
>CAZPQP010000032.1:0-13747 GCA_964588635.1 uncultured Bifidobacterium sp. | reverse complement strand
GCCGTCAGCGGCGCCAGTAGGCGCGCGTCGCGAGGACGAAGATCGGGATGATCTCGAGGCGGCCGATCCACATCAGCGCCGCCATCGCGATCTTGGCCTCCCACGGGTACGTCTGGAACGAGCCGAACGGCCCCGCGATGCCCGTGCCCGGCCCGACGTTGCCGATGGCCGTCGCCGCGGCGGTCATGGAGTCGAAGGCGCCCACCTCCGTGCCGTGCGCCGTGCAGAAGAGCAGGATCAGCACGGTGCCCACCGCCCATGCGGTCACGTAGATCCCCGCGAACACCGTGGCGCCCTGGATCGCGCTCTCGCGCACGGGCCGGCGGTTGACGCGCACGGCCCGCACGGCCTCGGGGTGCACGGCGGTCTCGATGTCGCGACGCATGACGCCGGCCAAGAGCCGCACGCGGATGACCTTGATGGCACCGGCCGTCGAGCCGGCGCAGCCGCCGATGAACATCGTCAGGAAGAGGATCAGGAGGCAGAACGCCGTCCAGGTGTTGAAGTCCTGTGACGCATACCCCGTCGTCGTCATGATGGTCACGACCTGGAAGGTGGCCTCGCCGAACGACGCGATCCAGCCCTTGTCGGTGGTGAGCAGGAGGCCGACCGCGACGAGGATGCTCGCGGCGCTGAGGATCAGGAGATAGACGCGGAACTCGCCGTCGCGCGCGGCCGCCCACCAGTCGCGCTTGACCATCAGGTACCACAGGGCGAAGTTCGCGCCGGCGATGATCTGGAAGATCGTCAGGATGGTCAGGGTTGGCCACGCGTACCGCTGCATGGAGTCGCCGTTGGGCGAGAAGCCGCCGGTCGACATCGCGGTGAACATGTGCACGGTCGACTCGTAGAGGCTCATGCTCCCCTGGGTGCCGGCGAGGTACAGCGCCCACAGGAGCAGCACCATCACGACGGAGATGCCGATGTACACGAGCCACAGGTGCAGCGCGGTGTCGCGGATGCGGGGCGTCAGCTTCTCGACGTCGGGACCCGGAGCCTCGCGCTCGAGGAGCGCCTTGCCACCGGGACCCGTCCGCCCGAGCACCGCGATCGCGAGGGCCACGATGCCCATGCCGCCGAGCCACTGCGTGAGGCCGCGCCAGAAGAAGATCGACCGGTTGTACTGGTCGAAGTCGGAGATGACCGTCGACCCGGTCGTCGTGAAGCCGCTCATGGTCTCGAAGTAGGAGTCGATCACGTCGCCCAGCTCGCCGCCGGTGATGAGATACGGCGTCCCGCCCCAGAGCGCGGCGACGGCCCACGTCAGCGACACGACGGCGAACGCCTCCCGGACGGTGACGAGATGCGAGCGGCGGCCGCAGGCGAACTCGATGGCCTGACCACCGATCAGGCCGATCGCAAGAGCGAGGATGAACGGCCGGGTCGGCTCGTCGTACAGCAGCGCGACGGCGATCGGCGCCAGCATCGCGAGGCTGAGGAAGCTGATGATGCGCCCCACCATGCTCAGCACGGCACGGACATCGACGACGAGATGCCGCCGCCTGAGCGGCGCGAGCACGGTGTTCACAGCGCCTGCTCGAGCCCCGGCACGCGGCTGGCCTCGGCCAGGATGATCGCGGAGTCGCCGGCCTGCAGGCTGTCGTCCCCGCGCGGGAACACGACCCGTCCGCCGCGCACGATCGCGCCGACGATCGCGCCCTCCAGCGGCCGGTCGCGGAACGGGCGGCCGATCAGGGCGCTGCCGGCCCGGATCTCGAGCTCCAGGACCTCGACGCGATCGTTCTCGAGCATGGCGAACCCTCGGGTGCGCGGGTCATGGGTGAAGCGCACGATCTCCTCGGCGACGACGAGTCGCTGGTTCAGCGCGTGATCGATGCCGACCTGCTCGAAGATCGGCACGAGCTCGGGGTTGCCGACCACCGCGATGGTGATCGCGACGCCCAGGGAGCGACCGAGGAGCGCGATCATCAGGTCGCGCTCGTCGCTGTCGGTGCAGCAGATGATCGCGTCGGCGCGTCCGACGTTCTCACGCTCCAGGAAGCGCGGATCGGTCGCGTCGGCGCAGAAGACGTGCGCGGCCTCAACCTCCTCGGCGCAGCGACGTGCCGCGGCCGCGTCGATCTCGATCACGCGGGTCGTGATGCCCTGCTCGGTGAGGACGCGCGCAACGGCCCGGCCGGTGTCGCCGCCGCCGGCCACGACCACCTCGCGCACATCCTGGACGCCACGGCGTGCGAGGCGGTGCGACCACTCGCGGGAGGCCTCCGGTGAGGCGATCAGCACGATGCGATCATCCTCCTCCACCACGTCGCCGCCGCCGGGGATCGTCACCGCCTCACCGCGGATCAGCGACGCGATCACGCTCTCGTCGGGGATGCGGATGTCGGCGATGCGCCGTCCCACGATGTTCTCCGCGGCATCCGCATGCACCTCGAATTCGACCATCTCCGCATGCCCGTCGGCGAACATCGCGGTCTGGATCGCGCCCGGCAGGCCGACGGCCCGCACGACGGCCTGGGCCAGCTCGTTGTCGGCGGCGATCATCTGGTCCACCGGCAGCTCGCCACGGCGCCAGGCGTCGAGATACTCGGCGCTCGAGGTCCGCACCACGATGCGCGCCTCCGTGAGGGTCTTGGCCTGCAACGCGGCGACGATGTTGACCTCGTCCCGGTCGGTCGCGACGATCACGAGATCGGCCTTGGCAATGCCTGCCGCGATCAGGACGGACCGCGACGTGCCGTTGCCCGCGACGGTCATCACGTCGTAGCGGTTCGTCAGGTGGCCGAGGAGCGCCTCGTCCAGATCCACGATGGTGATCTCGTGGGCATCCTGCAGAGCCGCGGAGACGCTGGTGCCAACCTGCCCCGCTCCGATCACGAGAATGCGCATGGCGGCATGGTAGGGCGTCCGGGTACCGACGGCGCGCTATCCTGCACAGGCGCAATGCACCGATCACCTTCAGCTACCACCTATGCCTCGCATCCGACGACCCCGGCACCGTGCGGTGTCCGTGTCGGCTCCCGCTGTCATGGAGCCGCGCGTCAGCATGCTCGAGGCGAATGGCCTGCGCTGGATCCAGCTGGAGTCGCCCGGCCCCGCTGAGATCGCGTGGCTCGAGGGGGAGTTCTCCTTCCACGAGCTCGATCTCGAGGACGTGCGGTCGCGGCGCCAGCGCCCGAAGGTCGACGAGTACCCCGATTACGTCTTCGTCGTCCTCCACTTCCCGTGGTACGACAAGCCGTCCGGGCGCCTGTTCCCGGCCGAGGTGAACGCGTTCATCGGGCCGGACTTCCTGATCACGATCCCGAACGTCCCGCTCAAGCCCGTCAGCAACGTCTTCCGTCGCCTCGAGGCGAACGAGGAGGAGCGCGCCGAGTGGTTCGCCAAGGGGGCGGGCTTCCTGTTCTACGAGGTGCTCGACTCGCTCTACGGCTACTGCTTCCCGATCCTCGATCAGATCGGCCGCAAGCTCGAGGACATCGAGGATCACCTGTTCGAGCGGGATCCCGACGAGTCCGTCGTGCGCATGATCTCGAACGTCAAGCAGGAGATCATCTCGTACCGCAAGATCACGAAGCCGCAGCGCCCCGTGCTGCGGCAGCTGGAGCGCGCGGGCGAGCGCTACCTCGCCAGCGAGGATCTCGACATCTACTACGACGACCTCGTCGACTCCGCCGAGCGCATCTGGGACCTCCTCGAGAACTACAAGGAGGTGGCCGAGGCGCTCGAGCAGACGAACGAGACGGCGATCAGCCACCGCCAGAACCGCATCCTGCAGGTGCTGACCGTGCTGACGGTCGTCTTCCTGCCGGTCACCTTCGTGACGAACCTGTTCGGCATGAACGTCCCGGTGCCGTTCGACCACGTCTCCTTCGCGTTCGCGGCGATCCTCGGCGTCCTGGTCGGCACGATCGCCGTGCTGCTCGGCATCTTCAAGTGGCTGCGCTGGGTCTGAGGTTCCGCATGGGGCCTGACCCCAATCGGAACCTGAACGCCTAGCGGCGCGAACGGATCGACGTCTGGGCAGCCGCCTCGGCGATGCGCGTGACGGCGAGCTCCCCCGTGTCGGGGCCGAAGCGCTCGTGCGCCGCGCCGAAGCGGGCGCGGGCTGCGGCTGCGAAGTCGCTCGCGTAGCCGATCTCCGCCTCGAGCTCGCCGATCAGGCGCAGATCCTTGACGCACAGGGCGAGCGTGAACGAGGGGTCATCGTCGTCGGCGAGGATGTTGGGCAGGTCGTGGCGCGCCACCCACGAATTGGCCGCGCAGTTGCCGCCCTGCACGAGCTCGGCGAAGCGGTCGATGTCGACGCCGCAGCGGGCCGCGAGGCTCATCGAGTCGGACAGCGCCGCGACGTGGATGAACCACAGCATGTTGGTGAGCAGCTTGGAGGCGGTGCCCGCCGGTGCCGGACCGAGCAGCACGATCTCGTTGCCCATCGCCTCGAGCTGCGGGAGTGCCGCCGCAAGCGCCTCGTCCGTGGCGCCGCACATGAACACGAGCCTGCCCTCGGCGGCGCTGTCGGCGGCGCCCGTGACGGGACCGTCCACGTACAGGACGTCGGCGGCGGCGCACGCGTCGCCGAGGACGCGCGCCGTCTGCAGATCGACCGTCGAGGCGTTGACGAGCGTCGCGCCGGGCCGCATGCGGGCGATCAGCCCCTCGTCGCCGAGGCAGACGGCCTCGACGTGCTGCGGTGCGGGCAGCGAGAGGATCACGACGTCCTCGCCGACGGGTCCGGCCTCCGCGGCGACGGCGCCGGCGGCGACCAGTGCCACGACGCGGTCGGCGTCGAGGTCGTCGACGGCGAGGGCGAAGCCGCCCTGGAGGAGGTTGCGGGCCATGCCGGCGCCCATGGAGCCGAGGCCGACGATGCGGGTGGTGGTCATGCGCGCAACGGTACGCCGTGCGAGCAGCCTGCGAAACCCGCGTCCCACCACGTGGTGGATGTCGGTTCCCACCATGTGGAAACGATCCGCGATGGGACGCGCGGCGGACTACTCGGTGTCGAGCGACAGGACGCTGAGGAACGCCTCCTGCGGCACCTCGACGGCGCCGACGTACTTCATGCGGTTCTTCTTGCCCTTCTTCTGCTTCTCGAGCAGCTTGCGCTTGCGCGAGATGTCGCCGCCGTAGCACTTGGCGAGCACGTCCTTGCGCTTCGCCTTGATCGTCTCGCGGGCGATGATGCGCGAGCCGATCGCGGCCTGCACGGGCACGTCGAAGAACTGGCGCGGGATGATCTTGCGCAGGCGCTCCACCAGCGCCTTGCCGGCCTCGTACGCCTTGTCGCGGTGCACGATGATGCTGAGCGCATCGACCGGCTCGTTGTTGAGCAGGATGTCGACCTTGGCGAGGTTCGACTCGCGGTAGCCGATCATCTCGTAGTCGAACGACGCGTAGCCCTTGGTGCGGCTCTTCAGCTGGTCGTAGAAGTCGAGGACGATCTCGGCCAGCGGCAGCGCGTACACGATCGCCACGCGCGTCTCCGACAGGTAGTCCATCTTCTCGAAGTCGCCGCGGCGCTCCTCCTGGCAGAGGCTCATGATCGGACCGACGTACTCCTTCGGCACGATCACGGTGGCGCGGACGTAGGGCTCCTCGACGTGCTCGATGACCGAGGCGGCGGGCATGTCCGACGGGTTGCGGACCTCGACGGTCTCCCCCGCCGTGGTCAGCACGTCGTAGAGCACGTTCGGCGTCGTCGCGATCAGGTCGAGATCCCACTCGCGCTCGAGGCGCTCGCGCACGACGTCCATGTGCAGCAGGCCGAGGAAGCCGCAGCGGAAGCCGAAGCCGAGCGCCTGCGAGCTCTCCGGCTCGTACATCAGCGAGGCGTCGTTGAGGCGCAGCTTCGCGAGCGCGTCGCGCAGATCCTCGTACTGCTCGCCGTCGCTCGGGAAGAGCCCGGCGAACACCATCGGCTTGACGTCCACGTAGCCCTCGAGAGGCTCCTCGGCCGGCTTGGCGGCGTCCGTGAAGGTGTCGCCGACCTTGATCTCCGCGACGTCCTTGACGCCGGTGATCACGTAGCCCACCTCCCCCGCGCCGAGCTGCTGGACCGGGGTCATGGTCGGGCTCATCACGCCGACCTCCTCGATCTCGTTCGTCTGGCCGGTCGCCATCGACTTGATCGTGGCGCCCTTCTTCAGCACGCCGTCCACCACGCGGATGTACGCGATCACGCCGCGGTACTGGTCGTAGACCGAGTCGAAGACGAGCGCCCGGGACGGCGCGGCGGGATCGCCCATCGGCGGCGGAATGCGGTCGACGACGGCGTCGAGGACCTCGTTGACGTTGAGGCCGCTCTTCGCCGAGATGCGCACCACGTTGGCCGGATCATCGCCGAGGAACTCGGCCGTCTCGAGCGCGACCTCGTCGGGATAGGCGGCGGGCAGATCGACCTTGTTGATCACGGGCACGATCTCGAGGCCGTTGTCGATCGCGAGGTGCGCGTTGGCGACGGTCTGGGCCTCGATGCCCTGCGAGGCGTCCACGACGAGCAGGGCGCCCTCGCAGGCCGCGAGGGAGCGCGAGACCTCGTACGTGAAGTCGACGTGGCCCGGCGTGTCGATCAGGTTCAGCTGGTAGGTCACGCCGTCGCGCACCCAGGGGACGCGGACGGCCTGGGCCTTGATGGTGATGCCGCGCTCGCGCTCGATGTCCATCGAGTCGAGCAGCTGGTCCTGCATGTCGCGCTTGGAGACGGCACCCGAGATCTCGAGGATGCGATCGGCGAGCGTCGACTTGCCGTGGTCGATGTGCGCGACGATCGAGAAGTTCCGGATCAGGTCCTGGTCCACGCCCACAGGGTACCGGTCATGCCGCGTCGGGCTTCGCCTTCCTCCCGGGCAGCAGGCGGCCGACGTTGTGGACGCGGCGGATCGAGGCGCCGAGCTCGGCGCCGTAGAGCAGGATGATCGCCGCGATGTAGACGAAGAACAGGAACGCGATGATCGTGCCGATCGACCCGTAGACGAGGTCGTAGCGCGCGATCTTCTCCACGTAGACCGTGAAGACGCGGCGCGCGATCTCGAAGAGGATGCCGGCGATCACGGCCCCGACGAGCGCGTAGCGGACGGCGGGCCGCGGCTTGGGCAGGAACTTGTAGGCCAGCAGCATCACGAAGATGCTGGAGACGAGCGAGGCGAGCGGACCGATCCAAGGCCGCACGAACAGCGTGGCGTCATGCCAGAAGCCGCTGCTGCCGAGCGCGTCGCGCGGGATCTGCGGCACGAAGCTGAGCAGCACGCCGATCAGGAACGACGACAGGATCACCGTCACGAGCACCGTCAGCAGGACCGCATCCACGAGCTTGCCGCGCAGGAACGGGCGTGTGCCGCCGAACCCCTCCCAGGCCAGCTCCATGGCGCCCCGCACGCTGCCGAGCATGCCGCTGGCGGACCAGACGAGCGCGATCGCGCCGATCACCCCGATCGCGGGCAGGTTGGCGTTGGCGATCTGCAGCAGGTTGTCGATCTGGTCGCGGGCCGAGGGATCGAGCGGCAGCGCGTTCATCAGTCCATCGGTGATCGCACTCCGCACCTCGGCGCTGCGCATGCGCGAGCCGAGCACCACGGTGATCAGGAGGATCAGCGGGAACACGCTGAACAGCACGTGGAACGCGATCGCCGCGGCCGCAGTCGTGCAGCGGTGGCGCTGGAAGCGGCCGAGCGAGTCGGCCAGCACGATCAGCAGGGCGTCGAGGGGCCACGGCATCCGCTCGAGCCGGATCATCACGCCGTCTCCTCGACGGCGCGCCGTCGCACGAGCGCGAGGATGCGGCCCGCCTCGGGAACGCGCAGCAGGTGCATCGCGCCGAGGTAGGCGAGTCCGGCGATGGCGACGGCGGCGCCGACCTCGGCGATCTGCGCGGGCAGCGAGGCACCGAGTGCCTGGTGGAGCACCCACCAGACGCCCCAGGCGACGCCGCCGGCCGCCGCGGCCACGACCAGCGTGCGCAGCGTGCTGCGCAGCACGTCGCGATTGTCCAGGTGCCCGACGCGCCGCGACAGCAGGATCCACATCAGCGGCACCACCACCACGTTGGCGAGCGAGTTCGCGAGCGGGATGCCCCACACGCCGCACGGGCCGAACAGCAGAAGGCTGAGGCCAGCGGCGAGCACGAGGTTGACGAGCGCGATCGCCGTGGCCGCCCAGACGTGCTGGAGCGCGAAGAAGCAGCGCGTCAGGAGCAGGATCACGCCGTTCAGCGCGAGGCCGATGCTGAAGGCGATCAGCGCCTCGGCCACGCCGGGCGTCTCGGCGGCCGTCCAGGCGCCACGCTGGAAGAGCAGCTGGATGATCGGCTCGGCGAGCACGGCGATCACGAAGCTGGCGGGCAGCAGCAGGAACATGATCAGCTTCGTGCCGTCCGCGAGCGACGTGCGGAAGCGGGTGAAGTCGCGCGCCGCGACGGCCCGGGCCAGACTCGGGAACATGACGGTGGACACGGCGACGCTGAAGATGCCCTGGGGCAGCATGTAGACGCGGAAGGCCGCGTCGATGGCCCGTGGTGCGTACGCGGGGTCGACGTAGGTCGCGATGTAGGTGGAGACCGTCAGGTTGACGTTGGCGAGGCCGAGGCCCAGCGCGACGGGGATCAGCAGGATCAGGATGCGGCGCACGGCGGGATCGCGCACGTCCACCAGCGGACGCAGCCGCGCACCCTTGCCGCGCAGCCCGGGGAGCGGGATGACCATCTGCACGACCGTGCCGACGAGCGTGCCGACGGCGAGGATCACGGCCCGCTGGTCGAGATCGGGGACGGTGAACGCGTACAGCAGGAAGCCGATGATCACGAGGTTCCAGAAGACCGGCGCGATCGCAGGCAGCACGAACTCGTCGAAGGAGTTGAGGATCGCCTGCACCAGGCCGGAGATGCCGAGCAGGATCAGGATCGGGAAGAGGATCCGCGTCATCTGGACGGCCAGCTCCAGCTGCTCCCCGCTCAGATTGGCGAGGCTGAGCAGCGGCCGCGCGAGCAGGATCCCGACCGCGGTGATGCCCATCAGCGCCAGCGTGGCGAGCGTGAGCGCGCTCGAGGCGACGCGCCACGCGCGTTCGCGCTCGCCCTTGACGAGCAGCTCGTTGAACACCGGCACGAAGGACGCGCCCAGCGCCGAATCGGCGACGAGGCTGCGGACGGTGTTCGGCACGTTGTTGGCGACGACGAAGGCGGAGGCCGGCCCCGAGACGCCGAGGAGCTGCGCCGAGATGATCTCGCGCACCAGCCCGAGAACGCGCGAGACGCCCGTGGCGGCGCTGAACAGCGCAGCGGAGACGGAGCGGCTGCGGGCGCCCGCGACGGGCGCATCCTCGTTCGTCGCCATGGACCGATGATGCCAGCCGGTCCGGTTGCGCGGAGGCGCACGGGACCCTGCTACCCTCCGCAGCGTTGCGGGGAGATCCCCGCGCGCGGACACACAAGGTCTATGGCGAATATCAAGCAGCAGAAGAAGCGCATCCTCGTTGCCGAGCGTCAGCGCGTCGAGAACATCCGCTACCGCTCCTCGATCAAGACGGCGTTCCGCCGCCTGGTCGATGCCGTGCAGAGCGGCGATGCGAAGGCCGTCGAGGCCGCGCACCAGCACTACATCTCGCTGGTCGACCGCGCCGCGGCCAAGCGTGCGCTGCACGAGAAGACCGCTGCGCGCAAGAAGTCCCGCGCCACGCGCGTGATCGCCCGCGGCCCGCAGGTCGAGGAGACCAAGAAGCGCCGGGTGACCCGCAAGACGGCCGCCAAGGCCGCGCCGAAGAAGGCGGCCGAGGCTCCGGTCGAGGAGGCCCCTGTCGAGGAGGCTCCCGTGGAGGAGGCCGCCGAGGCGGTCGCGGATGAGGCTCCCGCCGCTGAGGAGAAGAAGGCCCCGGCCAAGAAGCCGGCCGCCAAGAAGGCCCCGGCCAAGAAGCCGGCCGCCAAGAAGGACGAGGCTCCTGCCGAGGAGCCCGCTGCCGAGGCCGACGCCCCGGCCGACGAGTCCTAGTCCGTCTCCGGCCCCAGGATCGCGATCGCCACTGCGGCGCTCGTCGTGCGCGAGTGCGTGATCGACACGTCGATCGCGAGGACGCCCTTGCGCGCCGCGACCTCCTTGGTCCAGCCGTGCAGCGTGACGGACGGCTTGCCGCGGCCGGCGACCTCGATCTCGGTCCACGTGAAGTGCACGCCGGTGCCGAGGGCCTTGCCGACCGCCTCCTTGGCGGCGAAGCGTCCGGCGTAGCTCTCGCCGGGTCGCGGCTTGCGATCGAGCTCCTCGATCTCCCGCGCCGTGAAGCAGCGCGTGCGGAAGCGGTCCGGGTGGCGCTCCAGCGCGCGCTCGACGCGCTCGATCTCGATCAGGTCGAGGCCGACGAGCAGCCGCGGTGCGGCGAGCCCGTCGCTCACTCGACGGTGACGGTCTTGGCCAGGTTGCGGGGCCGATCCACGTCGAGGCCGAGGCGCCCGGTGATCTTGTAGGCGAGCAGCTGCAGCGGGACGATCGCGAGGATCGGCTGGAGCTCGGGGCGGGTGCGCGGCACGTAGAGCACGTGCTCGGCGTGCTGGGCGATCGTCTCGTTGCCGGCGGTCGCCACGGCGATGACGTGCGCCCCGCGGGCGCGGACCTCCTCGAGGTTCGAGGCCATCTTCTCGAACACGTGGCTGTCGGTCGCGACGGCCACCACCGGCGTGTCATCCCCGAGCAGGGCGATCGGCCCGTGCTTCATCTCGCCGGCGGCGTAGGCGTCGGTGGGGATGTACGAGATCTCCTTCAGCTTGAGCGCGCCCTCCTGGCAGATCGGCAGCCCGAGGTGCCGGCCGAGGTAGAGGAAGAAGCGATCGTGCGCGAACCGGTCGGCGAGCATGTCGAGCTGGGCGTCGAGCGCCTGGTCCTCGAGCACCTGCTGGACGAGGTCGGGCACCTCGCGCAGCTCGGCGCCGATCTGCGCGACCTGCTCGGGCGTGAGGTTGCCGCGCACGGCGCCGAGGTGCAGTGCGATCAGCGTCATCAGCGTCACCTGCGCGGTGAAGGTCTTGGAGGCCGCCACCCCGATCTCGAGGCCGGCCCGCGTGTAGAGCACGCCGTCGGCGGCACGGGCGATCGCGGAGCCCATGATGTTGGTGACGGCCACGACGCGGGCGCCGCGCTCCTTGGCGATCTGCATGGCGGCGAGCGTGTCGGCCGTCTCGCCGGACTGCGAGATCGCGAGCACCAGCGTCTTCGGATCGAAGACGCCGTTGCGATAGCGCCACTCGCTCGCGACGTCGGCCTCCGTGGCCACCCCGCCCCACTCCTCGATCAGGTAGCGGCCGACCAGCCCCGAGTGGAGCGCCGTGCCGCAGCCGACGATCAGCACGCGGTTGATCTCGCGCAGATCGTCGTCGCTCAGACCGAAGCCGTCGAGGTGCAGTTCGCCGTGGTGGAAGCGCTCGGCGATCGTGTCGCTGATCGCCGTCGGCTGCTCGTGGATCTCCTTCAGCATGAAGGTGTCGTAGCCGCCCTTGGCGGCCACCTCGATCGAATCGTCGGCCTCCTCGACCGGATGCTCGCGCACAGCGCCGTCGGCGACCGCGCGGTACTCGACGCCGTCGGCCTTCACGACCACGATCTCCGCCTCGTCGACGACCTGGATCATGCGCGTCTCCTCGAGGAAGGCGGGCGTGAAGGAGGCGATGAAGTTCTCGCCGTCGCCACGGCCGATCACGAGCGGCGGCCACGCGAGGCGCGCGGCGACGATGCGGTCGGGCTCGTCGAGGGCGATGGCGAGGAACGCGAAGTGACCCTCGAGGCGGGGGAATATGCGCCGGCACGTCTCGGCGAGATCGCCGTCGTACTCCTCCTCGATCAGGTGCACGAGCGCCTCGGTATCGGTGTCGGACGACAGCGTGTGGCCCTTGGCGGCCACCTCGGCGCGCAGTTCGATGTAGTTCTCGAAGATGCCGTTCATCAGCACGGCGAAGCGGCCGTCCTCGGACGTGAACGGATGGGCGTTGCGCACCTCCACGCCGCCGTGCGTGGCCCAGCGGGTGTGCCCCATGCCGAGGGTCGCGGCGGCCGAGACGTCGCCGGCGACGGCGCGCAGCTCCCGCACCGGACCGACGGCACGGGCACGATCGAGCGCGCCATCGGCGACGAGGACCAGGCCGGAGGAGTCATAGCCGCGGTACTCGAGGTGCTCGAGACCCGAGAGCACGATCTCCTTGCAGGGGCGTGCCCCGACGTAGCCGATGATCCCGCACACACGGCCAATCCTACCGTTCGCAGCGGGGCGACCCGCCGCGTCTCAGTCCGGCACGGGCAGCTCGCGCTCGACGATCGCGACGAGCTGCTCGGCGATCGCCCGGCACTGCTCGCCGTCGCGTGCCTCGACCATCACGCGCACGAGGGGCTCGGTGCCGGAGGCGCGCACCACGATGCGCCCGTCGGCGGCCAGCTGGGCCTCGGCGGTGGCGATGGCCTCCCAGAGCGGCGCGCACTCCCCCAGCCCCTCACGGCGCGCCCGCACCGAGATGAGGTTCTGCGGGAACTTCTCGACGGCCGCGGCAGCCTGCGTCAGCGTCTGGCCGGAGCGCGCGAGCGCGGCGAGCACCAGCATGGCCGTGAGGGGACCATCCCCGGTCGTCTGATGGTCGAGGGCGATCACGTGGCCGGACTGCTCGCCGCCGAGGACGGCGCCATCGCGGCGCATCGCCTCGAGCACGTAGCGGTCGCCGACGTCGGTGATCTCGAGCTCGCAGCCGAGGGCGCGCAGTGCGTGGTGGGCGCCGAGATTGGCCATGCTCGTGACGACGACGCGGCGGCCGGGCAGCGCGTCGCGCGCGATCGCGTCGGCGGCCAGCAGCGTGAGGATGTGGTCCCCGTCGATGGGGTCGCCCGCGGCATCGACGAACAGCACCCGGTCCGCGTCGCCGTCGAAGGCCACGCCGAGATCGGCGCCGTGCTCGCGGACGGCCGCGGCCACGTAGCCGAGGTGCGTCGAACCGCAGTCGACGTTGATGTTGCAGCCGTCGGGCTCGCAGGCCACGAGCGTCGTGTCGGCGCCGAGCAGCTCGAACAGGCGCGGCGCGACGGTCGTGGCGGCGCCGTGGGCGCAGTCGACGACGATGCGCATGCCCTCGAGGGAGACGCCGGCCAGCGAGGCGACCCACTCGGCGTAGGCCTCCGCGGCGCCGGTGGCGTGGTCGGTGGTGCCCACGCCGGCGCCGGTCGGCAGCGCGGTGTCGGTCTCCAGGAGCGCCTCGATCGCCTCCTCCTCGGCGTCGAGCAGCTTGTAGCCGTCGGCGCCGAACAGCTTGATGCCGTTATCCGGGTAGGGATTGTGGCTCGCGCTGATCACGATGCCCGCGGCGGCGCCGCGCTGCTGTACCGCCCACGCGACCGCCGGCGTCGGCAGGACGCCGAGGCGGATGGCGTGGCCGCCGGCCGAGGCGATGCCCGCCGCCAGCGCGTCCTCGAGCATGGTGCCGGAGCGGCGCGTGTCGCGACCGATCAGGATCACGGGCGCAGGGTGCGCCGCGCTCAGGCGCAATGCGGCAGCACGGCCCACGCGGAGCGCGAGCTCGGGCGACAGGCGCTCGTTGGCGACGCCGCGAATGCCATCGGTGCCGAACCAGGCACGGGCCATCTGGGGCTCCCTAGCGCTTCGAGAACTGCGGGCGCTTGCGGGCCTTCTTGAGGCCGGCCTTCTTGCGCTCGACAGCACGGGCGTCGCGGGCGAGGAAGCCCGCCCGCTTGAGGTCGCCGCGGAGGTTCGGATCGGCCTCGACGAGGGCGCGGGCGATGCCGTGGCGCGAGGCGCCGGCCTGGCCGCTGAT
>CAZPQP010000031.1:12268-13760 GCA_964588635.1 uncultured Bifidobacterium sp. | reverse complement strand
ACCTCCGGCACGGATGCCATCGAGGCCACCACGGGTCTCTAGGTCGCCGCATGGCGAGCCTCGGCCGTCTAGAAGGGCGGAGAACGACGGACCGGTGGCGGTGCGGCACACATTCGGCGGGCGGCGGTCTGCGGCTGAGTCTGCGGGGATGCCAGCGCAGACGGCCCGCCGAGTCTCACACAAGGAGCACACGATGAAGCTCGACCTGGGTGCGGAACACACGATCTACACGACGAAGGACGGGACGCGCGTTCCCGGCGTCACGACCATCCTCGGGGAGCTGGCGAAGCCCCACCTGATGAAGTGGTACGCGAACGAGGAGCGCGCCGGTGTCATCGAGACCGCCGCCGCCCTGCACGCCATCAACCAGTTCGACATGGAGAACCTCGTGCGCGCGCTGCCGCTCAAGCCGTTCGCCGAGGCCAAGCGCGACCGGGCCGCCGACATCGGCACCGTGACGCACGCGCTCTGCGAGGGCTGGCTGACGCAGGACCCGCTCGAGCGCGATGGCATCGACGACACCACGTGGACGATGGCGCAGCACGGCTACGACCGGTTCCGCCGCTGGTGGGACCACGAGGGCTTCACGCTCCGGCACTCCGAGCTGGTGATGGTGAGCGAGCTGGAGCGGTGCGGCGGCACGGCCGACATCGTGGCCCGCGACCGCGACGGTCGCCTCACGCTCATCGACCTCAAGACCTCGAAGGCCAGCCCCTACTGGCCGTACCGCGAGACCTTCGGACAGGTGGCGGCGTACGCCGCGATCTGGACGGAGCAGGAGCAGCACGCCGACAGCTCCCAGGACATCACGCGCATCGTGCTCAACCGCATCGGCAAGACGGCCGGTGACAGCGGGCAGGTGTACGAGGTGTCCGACCACGAGCGCACCGGCGGCATGGACCTGTTCATGGCGGCCCTCTGGGCTCGCCGCGCCACGCAGCACCTCAACCGCTCGTAAGGAGGCCCCTCGAAATGGCCAAGCGTAAGAACAAGCTCACCGTCCCCGACCTGCCCGGCCGGTTCATCCCCGGCTACGAGGACGACAAGACGACCTACACCAAGGTCGAGATCGCGATGACCGACCCGATGCTCCGGCGCGTCGCCGACGAGCTGAAGCAGGTCAAGGTCACGCTGGACGAGGGCAAGAAGAAGATGGACGCCATCAAGGCCGAGCTGCGCGACCCGCAGTCCCGGTACGCGTCGCTGCTCAACGCCATCTCCACCGGCACGCTCACCGAGGACCGCAACGTGTGGCGGTTCGCCGACGACACGGCGGGCACGCTGACGCTGTACGACGCGCTCAACTGCGAGCCCCTGCAGACCCGCGAACTCGAGTTCTGGGAACGCCAGGAGAGCCTCGACCTCGACGACGACGAGCAGGACGACGAGGACGACGACGATCTGCAGGACGAGGACGACGAGTAGTACGCGGGTGGCGAGCCCCCGGCGGTTTGGCCGTCCGGGCCATGGGCACCGACCGGGGGCGGCCCGC
>CAZPQP010000031.1:10974-12168 GCA_964588635.1 uncultured Bifidobacterium sp. | reverse complement strand
CAGGCCGCGCTGGAACGATATTCCGTCACGTTGGCACACCTGTCCCCCGAGGCGGTGCGCGAACGGGATGTACGTGTGCATCTCCGTACCCTGTCGGCCTTCTCACCGGCAACCGTCCGCGTCCACCTGTCGGCCATCAAGTCGTTCCACCAGTGGCTGGCGGTCGAGAACGAGTGCCTCGATCCGACGCTGCGCCTGCGCGCCCCCAAGCGACCCGAGCGGCTGCCGCGCTACGTCAACGACCACGAGGTCCGTCAGATGCTCGCCGTGTGCGAGGGGCCGGGCTGGATGGACGTCCGCGACCGCGCGCTCATCGAGACCATGTACTCGACCGGCTGCCGGTCCTCCGAGCTGCGCGAAGCGCGCCTCGAGGACGTGGACCTCGACCGCTGCGTGCTCACCGTCATCGGTAAGGGCAACCGCCAGCGCATCGCCGTGCTCTCGCCCTCGGCTGTCCTGGCGTTGCAGTCGTGGCTCATGGCCCGCACCTCCGTCGCCGAGCGCGGCAACCGCCACCTGTTCGTCGCCAACACGGGCCGCGGCATGTCCGCCATGGGCCTGTGGAAGATCGTGAAGGCGCGCGCCGAGGCCGCGGGGCTCCGGCAGCACGTCCATCCCCACATGTTCCGCCATGCCTGCGCCACCAGCCTGCTCCGTGGTGGTGCCGACCTGCGCAGCATCCAGCTGCTCCTCGGTCATCGGAACATCAGCAGCACGCAGCACTACCTACACGTCGATGACGTGACGCTCAGGAAGGTCCACGCGCAGGCGCACCCCCGTGGCGGTGACGTGGACGCACGACTACGGACGGTCGGTAATGGAGGAGCCATGGATGGCCACGACGGCGAAGCGTAAGCCGAGACTCAAGCCCAAGAAGCGCAGCAACCGGTCGTGGCGCGTGCAGCTCGACGCGCTGGCCCGCTCCGTCGTCCTCGAGCGCGATGGCCACCGGTGCGTGCGCTGCGGCTCCGACCAGTGGGTCCAGTGGTCCCACGTCTACACGCGCCGGATCCTGTGCCTGCGATGGGACCCCAGGAACTCCAAGGCCCTGTGCGCGTCCTGTCACCGCTGGTGGCACGACAACCCGGCCGAGTCGGGACCGTGGTGGGTGGACTGGGTGGGCGAGGAGACGGCCACGGAGCTGGCCCGCATCAGGAAGCAACTCCCGCACGTGGAGTTCGAGGACGTGGAACG
>CAZPQP010000031.1:7579-10874 GCA_964588635.1 uncultured Bifidobacterium sp. | reverse complement strand
ATCGACAAGCCGCTCGCCTACTACGACCGCAACGGCCCCGCTCGCTCCGCGATCATCATGCAGCACAACATGGCCATCGCCGAGCAGCGTCAAGAACGCCTGAAGCGACTCCGAGCGTGAGCATGCGCTAGAACGAACGGAAACGGCCCGTGCGTCGCACAACGCCCCCGACCTTGAGCCGACACGCACGACGGACACGGAAGCCCGTCATACGCGAAATACGAAAGCGAGGGAACGCATGTCAAGCGAACGCATGTGTAAATGGCCCGGCTGCTGCGAACCCGTGGCCCCCGGTGTCAAACGCGACATGTGGCACTGCGCCGTCCACGCCAAGGAACGCAAGCGCCTCATGGCCAAGCTCCGTCAACGCCTCAAGCGTGACAGGGACAAGCGCAAGGCCGCCGTAGATTTGAAGCGTCAGTACGAACGCGCCAACGCTGTCCGTATCCCCGAGGCGATCCGAATGGCCATCCGTCTGCTCAAGGGTGAGTACTTTGGCTGACCGCGGGGAAAGGGGCCGTCGCGCGGGAGCGCCCATCACGCGGATGCCCACGGGCGCGCGCAAGGCGGTGGCGGACCAAGCGCTGGCGGCGTTCGCGGGTGAGCCTCTCGAGTACGTGCGCGAGCAGTTCAAGCCGCACCTGCCGACGTACATCAGCGCGATCGTGAACGGGGTGGCGGAGCGTGACCGCACGTGCCTGCACCTGTTCGCGAAGGCGATGAAGCTGGCGGGTGAGGAGACGAACGTGGCGGTCATGCTGCTGACGCGGCACGGGCTCGAGAGCGAGAACCAGCTCGAGCGCATGTTGTCCAGGGCACGGGAGGCGGAGGGCGTGGACGAGGCGCAGCTCTGGAGGCTGGCGGAGGCGTTCGCGATGGACTACCGGAGACGCAAAGGGCTGCCGCTGCTCGTCGAGGGCAGGCCCGTCAAGGAGGGCGCGTGAGCGAGTACGTGCAGTGCCTCGAGGGCGGCCACGTGTGGGCGCTCGAGGAACGCAACGTCGCTCCGTTCGCCGGTGTCATCCACCACGTCACGGTCCGCTGCCTGCGCTGCGGAGCGGTCAAGTGAAGCACGTCCGGCTGGGCGTCGAAGTGGCGTGCATCCTCGGCCTGCTGGCGCTCGCTGCGCTCTGCATGCCGTTCATGCTCGCGTGGCTCACGTACCAGTGGTCCAAGACCCGCAAGTGTGGCAACTGACATCCCTCACCGGCTTCGGTCGGTGGCTTTCCACCCGGAGGACGCATGGCCAGCATGAAGAAGGCGCAGCAGTCGATCGTGAAGCGCATGAAGGCGATGGAGAAGGCCGAGCCCAAGGGCGCGGAGAAGCGCGAGTCCAAGGCGTACGCCAAGCTCGAGAAGCGGTTCGGCGTCGAGAAGAAGGGCAAGCGATGAGGCTGCGCTGCCCGGAGTGCGACTACCCGCGCGCCGTCGAGGTCAAGGAGCTGTGGGAGTACGAGACCGATGGCAAGTCGGTCCTCGTGTCGTCCAACCCCGCGGGCTACTGCGTCCTCTGCCCTCGCTGCGACTGCCGCTACGAGATGACGCCCGAGGGGGCCAAGCGCCTCCGCGTCGTCGAGAAGGCCAAGCCCATGAGCGTGCCGACGCGCAAGCCCGTGGACATGCTCGGCGATCTGGCGCAGCCGACGGACGAGGAGTGAGCCTCAGTCACGACCTGCAGTCGCTCGCCCTGGCACTCAGGGCGGCACAGGACGCCCGCCGTGCGGACCCGTTGGCTGGCTTCGGCTGGCCCTCGGACAAGCACAAGCGGGCGTTCGCCTACGTGGTGGACGGTCTCGAGCTGCACCTGAGGGCGGCCAACTACGGGGCCAAGACGTTCTCGGGTGCCGCGTTCGCGGTGGCCTGCGCTCGAGGCGTCCCGATGCTCGACGGCATCACCGTGCCCGTGGCCAAGGTGCCGAACGTCGGCGCCGTCGTGGTCCGCGACTACGGCCAGCAGGTGGACAGCTCGCAGGCGGCCATCCTGCATTGGCTCGGCGACTACCCGCACGAGGTCAGCTGGATCAACAAGGGACTCGGCTACGCGGGCACCATCCGCATCAAGCCCGAGGGCTGGACGAACCCCGACCCGGAGACGTGGTCGCGCATCGTGTTCGTCAGCCAGGAGAACGCGGACAAGGCGCTCGGCGCCCGCTGGGACTGGGCGTGGGGTGACGAGCCGCCCATCGAGGCCATCTGGCGAGAGGTCCGCAAGAACTGCAAGCACCTGTGGATCACGGAGACGCCGCTCAAGCGCAGCGAGTGGGAGTGGCTGCAGACGGACTTCGCGGGGTGCCTGTGGACGCCACGGGACGGTCGCGTGGAGGCGACGGCGAGCCTGTACGACAACCGGTTCCTATCGAGCGAGGACGTGGCGAGGCTCGAGGCCCGGTACCGTGGCGACAAGCTCATCAAGGCGCGTCTGTACGGGGACTACGTGGACGCGGACGGCGAGTGCCCGTTCGACTACGACGCGCTCAACGACATGAAGGCCAGGTGCGTGCCCGGAGAGGCGTGGGAGCACGATCGGCGCGTGGTGCTGTGGCGCGGGCCTGAGCGTGGCAAGAGCTACCGCATCACGCTGGACCCCTCGAGCGGCATCGCGGGGCGCGACAAGGCGGGGCTGTGGCTGGTGAGCGTGGACGACCGCGCGGGCATCGGGCGGCTGTACGACCACGTGCCGGTGGCCGGGCTCGGGAGGGCTGCGCTGAGGCTGGCTCGCGAGTACAACGACGCCGAGCTGGTGCCCGAGATGAACGGCGGGTGGGGCGAGGCGCTGCTGGCGGAGTGGGGCGACTACCGGAACGTGTGGCGCGAGAAGCCGCTGGACAACGTGACGCGCCGGACGTCGAACCGCGTGGGCTGGTGGACCGACGAGTCGAGCCGAGGCGTCATCGTGTCGGCGCTGCAACGGTGCCTGCTGGACGACTCGCTGAGCATCCCGAGCGTCGAGGCCGTGGACGCGCTCATGGCCATCCGCATCGGGGACCGCGACAAGCTCATCCGCGCGCCGCACCAGAACTGGGAGGACATGATCTGCCTCGGGATACAGGCGCACCTGCTGAACACGGTGCGGAAGCCGAGGCGGTACGAGGTCGCGGAGATGAACGCGGGGATGGGGCGCGTGCAGCCGTTGGCGGTGGTGCCGCCGTGGCTGGACCGCGGGCCGAAGCGGCAGCCGGACGCGGAGTGGAACTCCTGAGCGTGACGCAGTGAGGCCTTGACGCTGTGCTATCGGTGTGCGCGTCGGTGGCACGACACAGGAGGACTCACACATGAAGCGATTCATCCTCGGGCT
>CAZPQP010000031.1:1708-7479 GCA_964588635.1 uncultured Bifidobacterium sp. | reverse complement strand
CGCCGGGGGACGGACCCGACCTTTCTTCGAGGGGCGAGGAAGGGCACCGCTCCCGGCGTTCACTCGAGCACATCGACCCCGTTCGCATCCTGGTCGATGCCGCCATCATGATCCTCATCGTGTCCCTCGTCCTCGCACTCGCACACGCCATCTTCGGCGAGCCCCCACAGTGAGGTCCCGTGGCTGACAAGGACACACCTCTCGTCGAGCGCTGCAAGAGGCTGTGGGAGTACGCCAAGGGCTACTACCGCCCGCGCAACGACAAGATCGAGCGCGAGCTGTCGTTCGCCCTCAAGCTGCGCCACTACGAGCTGGACTCCGGCGAGACGCGCGACCACCGTCGCCTGCGCTTCCGTGGGCGCGAGCTGTACTCCAAGCTGCGCCGCAAGACCGCCGACATCATCTCGGCCCCGCTCTACATCGAGACGCTGCCCAACGGCGCGGAACCGTTCAACGCCGAGCTGGCCGAGACCGCCAAGTACGCGCTCGAGCACGACATCCGCGACGAGGACAAGGGCTTCGAGGTCTACGCCGAGCGCATGGTGCTGGGCGCGCTGGCCGCCCGTATCTGGTGCATGGGCGTGGACTACGACCCCGACTGCGGCCCGTTCGGTGAGATCCTGTTCCGCAACGTGGACCCGACGCGCCTGTTCAAGACGCCGGGATACCAGGACATCTGGGACAAGCGGCTCCCGTGGGTCATCGAGGAGGACGACATCCGCCTCGAGGACGCGCTCATGCAGCCGGGCTGGAAGAACACCGACCTGCTGTACGCCGAGGACTCGGAGCGTCGCCACCTGCAGGGCGCGGACGTCAACCAGACGGACGAGAGCGGCAACGTCATCGTGAAGGACAGCGGTCAGGACATCGGATCCGAGCGCAAGTCGGGCCGCTTGAAGGTCCTGAAGTGCTGGTTCAAGTACGACGAGACGACGAAGAAGGAGCGCCGGACCGACGACGCGCGCGAGATGCACCCGGAGGAGTGGCATCTGGCGTGTCCGAGCTGCGGCTGGACCTCGGACCCGTCGCCGGAGACGCCCGAGGCCGGCATGTGCCCGACCTGCGGCCAGATGGCCATGCGCGCCGAGATGGCGGTGCCCGAGGACACGGTGAAGGCCTATCCGAAGGGCCGACTGGTCATCGTGGCGCCGAATCAGGGCGTGGTGCTGTACGACGGCTCGTGGCCGTTCGCCATGCGGCACTACCCGTACTGCGAGTTCAAGTGCAACGAGCACCCGCTCGAGGACTGCGGGCTGTCGGACACGGCGCTGGACTGGTACCCGCAGGTGGCGTCGAACGCGGCGATGCGCCGTCTGTACGACCAGGTGATGAGCGCGCCGAACCTCATCATCGCGGGTGGCTCGGTGATGACGGACGGCTACGGCCGACCGTTCGAGTTCACCGACGAGCCGTGGCAGGTGGCGTACTTCACGGACCCGAGCGAGGCCAACGCGGTGCGCCAGTTCGCGGCGCAGCCCCTGTCGGGCGACATCTCGAGCCTCTACAACCTGCTGCAGTCGAACATGCGCGCGGACATGGGCACGGCCGATCTGGGCGGCGCGATGGACCAGAACCGGTCGAAGGACATCCCGGTGGGCACGGTGAACGCCATCGTGGAGAACCAGAACATCCCGACGAACCACCACATCCGGTCGTTCCGACGTGCGCTGTCGCCGTTCTTCGGCGTCATCCACGACATCCAGCGCGAGACGTGGAGCGCGCCGCGGTGGGTGGCGTTCAAGGGGCCGGAGGGGATGCAGAGCGCGCAGCAGATGCGCGGCTCGTCGATGCCGAACGTGAAGTTCCGCATCACCACCTCGCCCGAGTTCAAGGCCCGCACGAAGGAAGAACTCCAGACCATCATGTTCTGGATGCAGAACGGTGCGTCGGAGTCGATGGCGACGATGCTCGGCATCCCGCCGTCGCAGGCCCGGATCATCAAGCAGGAGCAGGAGCAGCAGCGACAGCAGGCCATGGAGCAGCAGCAGGCCATGGCCCCGCCGATGGGCGGACCGGGCGGGCCTCCGGGTCCGGGTGGTCCTCCGATGGGGGGACCGCCCCCTGACCCGATGGGCGCTCCGGCACCGCCCATGGGAGGCGATATGGCCGGGATGATGGGTTAGGAGTCAGAACATGTCAGCAGACGACCAGACGACGGCCGGGACGCCTGAACACGATCCGATTGACGGCAACGCGCAGGACGCGACCGGGACGGCGGACGATGCTCAGGACGGCGGGAACGCGGCGGGCGTTGATGGTGCGGTAGGCGCTGAGGAACGCGAGGAACTGGAGCAGCTCCGTCGGCAGAAGGGCCAGTGGCTGGCGGAAAAGACGGGCTACGAGACGGCGAAGCAGGAACTGGAGAGGCTGCGGGCGTCCTCACCGCCACCGATGGACGCGGCCAACGCCCAAGCCAGTGCCCTGATGCAGCGGCTCGCGGCCAAGGAGCAGGAACTCCAGTACCGAGCCCAGGTCCTCAACGACGACGACGCCCTGATGCAGCTGGCGATGCTCCACCAGAGCAGGCAGCAGCAGCAGGAACTCGCGTACCGCACGCAGATGCTGGAGGTCGAGCGGGAGGTCCGGCAGGACGTCGAGCGGCTCATGTACGAGGCCCGGATGCGCGGCGAGGTCATCTCGGCGGCGACGGCGCAGCGGATGGTGCAGCTCGAGCGGCTGGCCCAGAAGGCTCAGACCATCGAGGGCAAGGAACGCGAACTCACGGCTGCACAGGAGGCCAAGGCGCGCGGCGTAGTGGCCACGCGGACCGTCGGCGTCCCGCGCAGCGAAGTCACCAAAACGGAAATGACGAGCGGCGAGTTCAGCAAGGAGTGGGACCGACTGGACGGTGAGGGTCGCAGGAAGCTCAACGCGGCACTCAACTCCGGCAAGGTCCGCATCACCGGCTGACGCTCCCGCCATAGGGAGAACACAGAATGGCTATCACGGGCAGCGTTTACGCCCCGGGCTCCGTCAGCTCGGGTACCACCGCGACCAAGTGGGTCGCCGAGGAGTGGGCGAAGCGGTTCGACGTGCAGGCGTACGAGAAGGCCGCCATCTGGTCGAAGATCGACGACGTGGGCCGTCTCGGCAACCGCCTCCACATCCCGAAGCACGACAACCTGACCGCGGCGTCGGTCGGTGACAGCACCGACATGTCGTCGTTCGGCCTGACGTTCTCGGCCAACACCGAGGGTGAGATCACCTTCACCCCCGGCACGGTCAACGTGAACGTCTCGGTCAACGAGAACGTCCTCCAGCGCATGCAGTTCGACCCGACGGACGACCTCCGTCAGTCGATGGAGGCCGCCGTGGCGCAGTACATCGACCAGGACGTGGCGTCGCTGTTCTCGGCGCTGACCACGAACGTGGTGGGTGACTACGCCAGCGACATCGACCTGTCGAAGATCCTCGAGGCGCGCAGCAAGGTGAAGGCGGGTGCCAAGCAGTTCGCCGACCCCGGCAAGTACCTGTTCTTCTACCACCATCTGCAGGACGACAACGTGATGTCGATCGGCAACCTGACGCAGGCGTACGCCCGCGGTGACAGCCAGAACCCGGCGGTCTCGGGCGTCATTCAGGAGGCCTACGGCATCCAGTTCATCCCGACGGGCAACGTGCGTTCGAGCGGTGGCGGCTTCAACAACTGCCTGACCATCGGCCGTGCGTTCGGTATCGGCTTCAACAGCCGTCCGAGCGTCAAGGCGCAGCCGAACGGCCTCGCGACGTTCCTGCTCGCGTGGTGCGACTACGGCAAGGCGACGAAGCGCGACGCCTACGCCTGCCTCATCAAGTCGAAGAACACGTAACACACACCTGTGGCGGCGCGGGTCCGGGGATAGCCCCCGGCCCGCTCCGTCCGCGGAGGAGCCATGTACGAGAACAAGATCCCCTCGGAACCGCACGGAACCCTCGACGAGCTGAAGAAGTTCAACCTCGACCCCTCGCAGTACGGTTCGTGTTCGCAGCGCACCCCGACCAACCTCGGCTGCCCGTACTTCAAGGCCTGCCGCTTCCACAAGTGGAAGAACCAGGAGGAAGGGCACGAGGGTCCGCTGAACGTCGTCGTGCAGATCAAGCTCCGGCAGCAGGAGGGCGGACACGCGGACAACCGCGAGATGCCCTGCTTCATGTACTACCAGTCGGGACTCGCCGCGCGTCAGGGCCGTCAGGACGCCACGGGCGAGCACATCGCCGTCATCGCGGTCGAGGGTGACGGGACCAAGTTCAAGTACCGCGGCAGCCGGTCGGTCGGTAAGTCGCGGGATGACGTCCGCGTCGAACCGTTCGTCGCGGAGAAGCAGATTGAGGAGTTCCAGCGTCTCGGGCAGGTGGCCGAATCCGAGTCGTTCAACGCGGAGATCGCCCGCCAGATCCTCGACGCGACGCGCAGCGCACCGGTGGTGGACAAGCCCGCGGACGCGGGTTCGTTCAAGAAGGCGAAGAAGGATGTCTGACACGTTCAACGAGACCGTCGCGAAGCACCAGAAGCTGCGCGAACTCAAGCCCAAGAAGATGGACCTCGTGCGTGCGTTCGGCGAGGAGCATCTGCGGGAGGGCAAGCGCGAGTGGCGCTACGAGTTCAAGAAGCGCGATGGCTCGGTGGACATGAAGAAGCTGCGGGAGTTCAAGGAGATGATGCGGCCGGCGGACCGTCTCGAGGCGTCGATCGCCGAGGGCCGGAAGATGCCGGAGAAGGCCGTGGAGAAGCGCCGCGGGCCGTCGTTCACGGTCCCGGCGCTGCCGTGGCACAAGGAGCGCAAGCTCAATCTCGCGGAGGAGCACGATGAGCAGCACGGCCGGTGACGCCATCAAGAACATCCGTGCCCTCCTGAACGACCAGGTGGGCAGCCGGTACGTGCGCACGAACGAGCAGGTGCGCAACGTCATGTCCAACCAGATGCAGCTCATCGCGTCGGACACGTACGGCGGCCTGACCAAGCAGACCACCGCCTGCACGCTGGTGGCGGGGACGGACACGTACACGGTGGCCCCGTCGGCGACGCGCATCATCTACTCGGTCGTGGCGCTCATCCGAAACTCGGACCTGTACCCGCTGCGCAAGATCCCGTTCGACGCGATGCTCGAGTTCAAGCGCAACACGGCCGCGGCGACGGGCAAGCCGGACCGCTACGCCATCTACGAGGACGACTCGCAGCTCGTGAAGGTGGTGCTGTACCCGACGCCGAGCGCCACGGACACGCTGGACGCGTGGTACATGGACCTGCCGGACGCCTTGACGGCGGACAGCTCGGTCATCCCGTTCGGCACGTTCGGCGTGAAGGCGGTCGAGCTGCTGACGGCCGCGGAGATCGCGGGGGGCATGACCGACGAGGACCTCGCGGCGTGCAAGCTGTCCCCGGCCATCGCGCAGAAGTACCAGGCGGACGGCACGCGGTTCCTGAACCTCGAGCGCGAGCGCACGGCGCGCATCGCGCAGTCGGGCGGCAGCGTCGTCCGCAGGTACTACTGATGCCCGCGAGCCTGACGCTGGCCAACGCACGCGACCTCGCGCGGCTCATCGCGCAGGACACCGCGACGACGGCCCCCGGCGTGTCGGACGCCAAGGTCAACTCGCTCATCGAGGAGGCCCGGCAGTGGTACGCCAGCACCTTCCCCGAGGACATGCTGGCGTTGGCCTACAACGAGTCGTCGTCGGCCGTCACGACCAGCCTCGCGCTCACGACGACGAACACGTTCCGGTCGCTCGACACGTGCTTCTGCACGGACACGGGGACGCTGTACGACAAGGTGGACTACTACCTGCTCGC
>CAZPQP010000031.1:0-1608 GCA_964588635.1 uncultured Bifidobacterium sp. | reverse complement strand
CTGACGGACACCGACTGGGCGCTGTTCACGTACCCGGCCAACACGTCGTCGCTGACCATCAACATCTACGGCCACTACGAGCTGGAGCCGCTGACCTCGGACACGGCGCTGCTGGTGGGGCAGCAGGGCAGCCGGGTCATCGCCCGACTGGCGGCCATGGAGATCGCCCGCGCCGCCGGCCGTGAGCCCGAGTTCATCGCCGCCCTCGCCGCGCAGCTCCCCGAGCGCGTGGCCACCCGCCGCGCCGACGTGGCCCGCGTACTCGACTCGCAGCCCATGAGGACCTGATGGAGAACGTGACCTTCGGCCCGTTCTCGGGCTACACGAGCAGCGTCGAGCGGTTCAATGCCCCGCCGGACAAGATCACCTCGGACTCGTCCGACGTCCGGCGCGACCCGTTCACGGGTGGCTGGTACCGCCGCAAGGGGACCACGCCGGTCCTGTCGTCGAACACGGCGGGGATGCTCGAGTCCAAGTGGTCCGCGAGAGCGCGCCAGGGGCTCGAGCTGGTGTCGCCGAGCCTGACCTCGGAGCCGTACCCGACGCCCTCGGTGCTGTTCTCCAACGACAGCAACTCGTCGTCGTTCCCGACCGCGGACACGGGCTACTTCGGGCAGCTGAGCGTGCTCAACACGAACGGCTCGGACGAGTGGTACACGCTCGGATCGGACTTCTCCTCGAGCAGCTACCCGACGTCGGGTTCCACGTTCAACACGGTCCATCGGTACGTGGTGGCGCCGCTGTGGTACGAGAGCGGGGCGGGTGGGTACACGCGCGGGGCGTTCTCGTTCTCGCGCCAGTTCATGCTGGCGGGCTCGCGACGGATGCTGGATTCGGGCAACTGGCGGTACTTCCCGAACCTGCGCTCGACGCCGTGCCGGTGGAACCGCGAGTTCAACAACGTCACGGGCTCGGCCACGACGAACACCATCCGGGTGATGCCGACGGGGCCGCTGCCGCCGCTGTACCCGCCGACGGTGGCCGCGGGCACGGCCTCGACGGGCTCCGACGCCAACTGGGAGGACGGCGACGCGTTCTACGTCACCGTCGTCTACAAGTTCGAGGACGGCTCGTACTCGATGCCGTTCACGCCGCGGCCCAAGAACGCCACGCTGACCTCGGGCCTCGGGTTCGTGACCATCGGCACGGTGGGCGGCGCGAGCAAGTACCGCGACATCCAGTGGACGAAGATCCCGCAGCCCCCGGCCGGTGTGACGGACATCATCCTCGCGCGCACGGGGAAGCAGAAGCTGGCCGCGACCACGGACACGCTGACCATCGACATGGGGACGTTCTACCCGGTTGGCATCATCCGGGTGGGGCAGACGACGTTCACGGACACGCTCGGCAACGACGCGGGGCTCGACGAGGCGGCGGACGTCATCCGGTTCGACTACGTGATGCCGCGCCGCGCCCGGTACATCGGCACCGGAGACCAGCGCGTGCTCATCGGCCACACGCTGCCGAGCCCGCACGCCATCATGCTGGCCCCGACGGGCTCCGCGGCCAGTCGCGACGTCAACGCCGCCGACGACTCCGCCACGATCTACGGCTCGACGCAGTTCATCTACCGCATCACGACGACCACGCTCGACTTCGGGTGGGCCA
>CAZPQP010000030.1:0-13956 GCA_964588635.1 uncultured Bifidobacterium sp. | reverse complement strand
TCCAGCAGCCCAACCCGTTCCCCATGACGATCTTCGACAACGTCGCCTTCGCGATGCGCGAGCAGGCCAAGTCGCGTCCCTCTCGCTCCTCCCTCATGCCGGCGGTCGAGGATGTCCTCCAGCGCGCCGGCCTGTGGGACGAGGTCAAGGACAACCTGGATCGCAACGCCCTCTCGCTGTCGGGTGGCCAGCAGCAGCGCCTCTGCATCGCGCGCACCCTCGCGGCGAACCCGGAAGTGATTCTCATGGACGAGCCGTGCTCCGCGCTGGACCCGCGCTCGACGGCGCGCATCGAGGAGCTGATCATCCAGCTCGCCGGCTCCCTCACCGTCGTGATCGTCACGCACAACCTCGCGCAGGCCAAGCGCATCGGCGACTACGCCGCCTACCTGCTCAACGGTGACGTGATCGAACAGGGACTGGCGCGCAAGGTGTTCGAGGATCCGGACCAGCAGTCGACCCGGGACTTCGTCTCGGGCATGTTCGGGTGACGCCGATGCACCGTCTCCGCCTCCTCCCCGCCCTACTGGTCGTACTCGTCGCCGCCGTCGCCACGGCCGGCTGCGAGAGCACCTTCGACAAGGCGGCCAAGATCCGAGCCGAGCAGGGCACGATCGCGGAGGTCGAGGCGGTCGACGTCAAGCAGACCGACGGCATCACCGCCGAGACGCTGGCCATCATCCCGTCCGCCGACGGCCTGATGGCCGCGGTGGTGGTTGAAATCACCTCGACGGGCCCCGGCCTCCTGTGGGCGCCGATCGAGGTGAAGCTGCTCGACGCCAGCGGTACCGAGGTCGGCACGAACAACGTCCCCGGCGCCGATCCGACGCTGATCCACCTGCCCTCGCTGGCCCAGGGCGAGCAGGCCCTCTACGTGAACGACCAGATCAGCATCTCCGGCACGCCCGTGGAGGCGAAGGTGACCGTCGCGGGGACACCCGTGACCGCCCCGCTCCTGCCCGGGCTGACCATCACAAATCCGATCGTCACCGAGGACCCGTCGTTCGGCACGACGTGGACGGCCACCGTCACCAACGACACCGAGGTGCGACAGGAGCAGGTGATCGTGCAGGCCGTTCTTCGCGACGGAAAGACCATCACGAGCGCGGGCATCGCGATCGTCCCCGGCCTCGATCCGGGCGCCTCGGCCGACGTCCAGGGCTTCTTCATCGGCTCGAACAAGGGCGAGCTCGAGGTCTTCGCGCCGGCCGGGAACGCCGCCGACGGCACCGGCGCGCCCGCACCGGAGCAGGCGGGCGACGCGACCGTCTCGACGCAATAGGCCAGTCCGGCGGCGAGTCCGCCCGGTGATAGCCTGAGGCTCGTGCGCTCCCGCCTGCCCGTCCTCCTCTGCGTCCTCGTCGGCGCGCTCGCGCTGGCGTCCGCGGCCTCCGCGGCGACGCTCGCGCAGAACCTCACGCGCGTGGGCGTGCCCGCGGCGACGCGGCAGGCGAACCTCGACTCCGTCAGCCGCGCCAGGGCGACGGCGAAGAAGCTCGGCGGGATGCGCGCCCAGGCGATCAACGCGGTCGTCAGGAGCGCCAACCAGATCGCGGCGCGGCGGGACTTCACGCCCGACATCGCCCGCATCGTGTTCCTCGAGCTCGACGCCAACACGACGTACCTCTCGTCGCACGCCCTGCCCTCCTCTGGGACCCGCATCCGTATCGACGGCGTGGTCTACGAGAGCTACACGGGGCAGGGCCTGCGCATCCAGCCGCTCGGCACGTACTTCGCGATCCTCGAGCCGGGGCAGGGCATCGTCTCCGAGGGCGGCGTGGGCGCGGCCATGACCAGCGCGCAGAAGATCGTCGTGCCCGTCGGCGAGACCTACCAGCTCCCCTACCTCTTCCCGTACGCCGGCACGAGCCCGCCGTGGTACAGCGCGATGGCGGAGGGCGTCGCCGCCTCCGCCGGCATCGGCGTCTGGAACCGCAACGGCGACGACCAGTACCTCGATTGGGCGATCCGCTTCGGCAACGCCGCGCTGGGCTACGGCATCACGGTGGAGAACAACGGCCTGTGGTTCCCGCTCTACGTCTCGAAGCCGAACTACCGCGTGCTCAACGGCCATCTGCAGACGGTGCTGGCGATGAGCGACCTCGCCGACGCCACCGGCGACGACGGCTTCGCCGACGCCTTCAACCGCAGCGTCGCCGCGACGAAGGCCGTGCTGCCGAAGTACGACACGGGCGGCTGGGGCCGCTACGCGATCGGCGAGGACGCACCCGTCAAGTACATGTCCCTGATGGCCTCGCAGCTGAAGGAGCTCGGCGACATCACCGGAGACACCGCCTTCACCACGATGGGCCAGGCGTTCGCCACCGACCTCAAGACGCCGCCGGTGCTGAGCGGCCCGACGAAGCCCATCAAGCCGCTGCCGCTGAGGAAGTTCAAGGACAAGCCGTTCGTCAAGCTGCTGATCACGCGCGACAAGCCCGTCAAGCTGACGATCCGCGTCACGAGGAAGGGCGGCGGTCCCTCGGGGATCGGGCCCTTCTCCGTCGACGTCGCCTCGGGCTCGGGGCGCGTCAAGGTCGTGCTGCCGCGCGCCAAGGGCATGTACGCGATCCGAGCAGATGCGAAGGACTGGGCCGGCAACCGCGTGAAGAACGTGCTGCTGGCCGCCGTTCGCGTGAAGGGCTAGCGCCCCAGCACCGCACCGCGCGAACGGCGGCCAGCAGCACGTTCTTCACGCGGTTGCCACGCCAAGGATCCGGGTCCATGTCCGGAGGCATCCGTGGAGACATCAGTGGCGATCCATCTCCCCGGTGACGTGGGGACCCGGATCCATCCACAGCTGATCTCAAGGGAAGCTGATGTTGCAAAGGATCCGGGTCCATGTCCGGAGGTGTCGGTGGAGACATCAGGGGCAGGGCTCCTCCCAGACCACGTGGGGACCCGGATCCATCCTGGTTGGACTGGGTGGATCAACGCCCTCCATCCCGGAAACGCGTCAGTCACGTCAACAGCGAGAGCGGTTCCGCCGCGTCCACGGCGAGCGCGCTTCGGACAAGTCCAACTCGAGTGGATCCGGGTCCCCACGTGGCTGGGGAGACCATCGCCGCTGATGTCTTCGCGGATCTCTCCGGACATGGACCCGGATCCTTCAGGGGATCCAACCTCGGCGAATCGGTCTCAATGGGACTACCGCGGTGCGGGTTGGCTAGCGCTGCGCGCTAGCCAACACGCACCGCGCCATCGATATCGGAGCGATCGGCGAGGCTGGACACCTTGACCACATCACCCGTCTGCGGCGCGTGGACGTACTGCCCGCCGCCGATGTAGATCCCGGCGTGGCCGGAGCCGTGGAAGGAGACGATGTCGCCGGGCTCGAGCGCGTCGAGCGGGACGGGCGTGCCCATGGCGTACTGCGAGGCCGCGTGATGCGGGAGCGAGACGCCCACCTGCGCGTAGGCCCAGGCGATCAGGCCGGAGCAGTCGAAGCCGCCCGGCGCGCCGCCGCCCCAGACGTACGGGGTGCCGAGCTGGCCGAGCGCGATCGAGGCGGCCGCGCCGCCGGTGCTGGACGACGGCGGCGGCTCGATGTAGGTGCCGACGTCGGCGCTGCCGGCGACGGAGCCGCCGAGCGTGAGGTCCTGGTTCGCAGCCGCGGCGGTGGCATCGGCGAGGATGCCACCCGCAGCTGCGGCGGCCTGCGCATCCGCTGCGCGCTGCGCGGCGAGGCGCTGCGCGAGGATCTGCTGGATCTCGGCGCTGAGCGAGTTCAGCAGGCGCTGGCGCTCGGCCAGTGCACCCTCGATCGAGGCCTTCTCGGCCTCGCGCTGCGCCAGCACGTCCTCGCGGGTGGCGCGCTCGCTCTCGAGCGCCTCCTCGCGGCGCTTCACGTCGTGCGCGTAGGTGCGGACGTCGGCGACGACCTGCTCGGCGTGCGAGGTGGCGCGCTGCACGAAGCGCTGCTGATCCACGAGCTGGTCGATCGAGCCGGCGTTGAGCAGCATCGCGACGAGATCCGGGTTGCCCTGACGGTACGCGTCGACGAGCATCTGGGACAGCTCCTGACGCGACACGCGGAGGTTGGACTTCGAGGCGCGCAGCAGCTTCTGGTTCTCGGAGATCTTCGCGTTCGTCTCGTCGAGCTGCACCTGTGCCGCGTTGTACTGCTCGGCGGCGGCGGCGACCTGGTCGTTGAGCGACTGGAGCTCGGCCTCGGCCTGATCGGCCTGGGCACGGGCCTCGGACAGGCGGTCAGCCTGAGCGGCCCCCGGCACGAAGCCGGCGGCGAGGGCCACGGCGAGCAGCGCGAAGAGCGCCGCAGCGGGCCGGAGGCGTGGTCTCCGAAGGTGCCGCATGTCCCGCAAAGGGTAGCAGCGGCGCGGGAACGGCTCCCCGGTGCGCGTGGGGCGCATCACCCCAGGCGCACGAAGCCGTCGAGGTCGCTGCGGTCCGCGATCGCATGGACGCGCACCACATCGCCGGCCTTCGTGGAGTGCACGTAGAGCCCGTCGCCGACGTAGATGCCGACGTGCCCCTGCCCGTGGAACGAGACGATGTCACCCGGCTGCGCGGCACTGCGGGCGATGCGGCGACCGGCATCCCAGATCTGCCACGACGAGCGGGGCACATCGTGGCCGGCCTGCGCGAAGGCCCAGTAGATCAGGCCCGAGCAGTCGAACCCCTGCGCCGGCGAGTACCCGGCGGCGCGGTAGGGCGTGCCCAGCTGGGTGAGCGCATACGCGGCGGCGATCGCACCGGGGCCGGACGCCGGCAGCGGCGCGGCAGCGCCGTCGAGCTGACGGGCGAGGTCGGTGCCGTTGTCGCCGACAGCCGCCGGAGCCGTGAGCTTGACGGGCGCGAGCAGGACCTGTTCACGCGACGCGGCCCGGCGGGCTCGCGCCTGCCGCTGACGCGCGCGGTCGGCACGCAGCACGCGCTGGCGCATCTCGAGCGAAAGACCGCCGAGCACGACGGCGCGACGCTGCTGCGCCTTGACGAGCAGCGTGCGCGAGTACGTGATGTCGTCCAGGAGCGCACGACGCGACCGCTCCGCGTGGACCCGCTCGCGCGTGACCGTGAGCAGCGTCGTGGCGGCACCGCCGATGCCGGCGACGGGCGACGTGCGGAGCGACGCGCGGACGGCACGCTCCATCTGGCGCAGCGTGGCCACGCGCTGCTCCACGCCGCGCAGTCGCGCCTGCGCGGCGTTCTGCTGCCGGCGCGCCGCGATCGCCTGCGCATCCGTGGCGTGCACGGCGATCACCGCACGCTCGAACGCGGGTGCGCGGTGCGTCTTCCACCCGGCGGACGCGGGCGCGACGACGATCATGGAAGCAACGACCAACAGCGCGAGAAGCGAAACCACCGGCCGGAGCTGCAGGCTCCGTGTGTTCGACATTCGGCACGGAACCTATCACCGATTCCTCGACCGTTCGGCAGAAACCCCTGCAAACTGGTGGCAATTGCCACACAGTCGTCACGGATTTCCCGCAGCCAGCGGGATCGCCGAGTTGTTCGGATTCTGTGAAGACGGTCGCGGCCGCGCGAGGTCCCCCTGAGACGACGAAGGGCCGGGCCGCCCGCAGACGACCCGGCCCCTCGCGCAATCAGCCCTAGCCGGCGAAGACGTCGGCGATCGACTCCTCGAGGATCGCGAAGCCCTCGTCGAGATCCTGCGTGGTGGCGACGAGCGGCACGAGCACGCGAATCGCGTTCCCGTACAGGCCGGAGCCCATCAGAATCAGCCCGCGCTCGCGCGCCAGGCCCACGATGCGCCCGACCTCCTCGGCGGCCGGCTCCTTGGTCGCGCGGTCCTTGACGAGCTCGATCGCGAGCATCGCGCCGAGGCCGCGAACCTCACCGACGCAGGCGTGGCGGGAGGCGATGCCCTCGAGCCGGGCGCGCAGGTCGTCGCCGAACGCCGTGGCCTGCTGCTGGAACTCGGGGTCGAGCACCTGATCCAAGGCGACGATCGCGGCCGCGCAGGAGACGGGGTTGCCGCCGAAGGTGCCGCCGAGGCCGCCGGGATGGACGGCGTCGAGCAGGTCGGCGCGGCCGGTCACGCCGGAGATCGGCATGCCACCGCCCATCGACTTGGCCCACGTGGCGAGATCCGGCGAGATGCCGTGGTGCTCGATCGCCGACGGCGTGCCCGTGCGGCCCATGCCGGCCTGCACCTCGTCGGAGATGTAGAGGATGCCGTGCTCCTGGCAGATCGCGTGCACGCCGTGGATGAACTCGGTGGGCATCGGCAGGAACCCGCCCTCGCCCTGCACGGGCTCGAGGATCACCGCCGCCACGCCGGACGGGTCGATCTGGCTCTTGAGCACCTTGCGGAAGCCATCGAGCGCGTCCTCCGTGCTGATGCCGCGGTACGGGTACGGCGCGGGCGCGCGGTAGATCTCCGGCGCGAACGGCCCCATGCCCTTCTTGTACGGCATCGGCTTCGACGTCAGCGACATGCCCACCAGCGTGCGGCCGTGGAAGCCCTGGTCGAAGCAGATGATGGCGTCGCGCTTCGTGGCGTAGCGCGCGATCTTGATCGCGTTCTCGACGGCCTCGGCACCGGAGTTGAGCAGCAGGCCCTTGAACGGCCCCTCGCCCGGATGGCACGCGACCATGCGCTTGACCGCCTCGATGTAGCCCTCGTACTGGACGACGGAGTACATCTGGTGCATGTAGCGCGCGGCCTGCTCCTGCACGGCCGCGACGACGGCCTCGGGCGTGTGCCCGCAGTTGAGCGACCCGATGCCGCCGACGAAGTCGATGTACTCGCGTCCCTCGACGTCCGTGATGCGCGCACCGTGCGCGTGGTCCACGAAGAGCGGCTGCGTCGCGACCGACGCCGACACCCAGCGCTCGCGCTCGGCCTGCAGCGCCGCGGTCCTCGTTCCCGTTCCCTGATCGATCGCCATTGAGTGGCCTCCATGCCGCGTCCGGCGGCGCTCGCGATGCGCTGCAGCATACCGCCGATCGGACGTCGCTTCCCGGGGCGCCGTCCTGTCCCTTACTATGCGGTCAGGAGGAGATACCCATGGCGACAATGGACACCGCGAAGCTGCAGGAGCAGGCCATCAAGCACTTGTGGCTGCACTTCACCCAGATGGCCGGCTACGACCCGGACAAGCACCCCGTGATGGTGCGCGGTGAGGACATCTTCCTGTACGACTCCAACGGCAACCGGTACATGGACTTCCTGAGCGGTCTGTTCACCGTGCAGATCGGCTACTCGCACGGCGAGGAGATCGGCCGCGCGATGCTCGAGCAGGCGATGGAGCTCCCGTACTACACGAACTGGACCTACTCCCATCCGCGCGCCATCGAGCTCGCGACCAAGCTCGCGGAGATCACGCCGGAGAGCATCAACCGCTCCTTCTTCGTGTCGGGTGGCTCCGAGGGTGTCGAGGGCGCCATCAAGCTGGCCCGCGAGTACCACCACGCCAACGGCGAGCCCATGCGCCGCAAGGTGATCGCGCGCCAGATCGCGTACCACGGCACCACCTACGGTGCCCTGTCGCTGACGGGCATCACGAGCATCCGCACGCCGTTCGAGCCGCTGATGAGCGGCGTTCGCCATGTCGCGCCGACGAACCCGTACCGCTGCAAGTACTGCGCGGATCAGGGCAGCTGCAACCTCTCGTGCGCCGAGGAGGTGCGCGAGGTGATCGAGTTCGAGGGACCGGAGACGGTCTCGATGGTGATCATGGAGCCGGTCCAGAACGCGGGCGGCTGCTTCACCCCCAGCGCCGAGTACCACCAGCGCGTCAACGAGATCTGCAAGGAGTACGGCGTGCTGCACGCCGCCGACGAGACGATCTGCGGCTACGGCCGCGTCGGCGAGTGGTTCGGCTCGATCCGCTACGACTACAAGCCGGACATCATCACGTGCGCCAAGGGCCTCACCTCCGGCTACCAGCCGATGGGCGCCGTGCTGTTCGGCGATCGCATCGCCGATGCCCTGCTCGACAAGGGCGAGATGTACCTCCACGGCATCACCTTCGGCGGCCATCCGATCGTCGCCGCCGCCGCGCTCAAGAACCTCGAGATCATGGAGCGCGAGGGCGTCATCGAGAACGTCCGCAACAACCAGGACTACCTCCGCGACCAGCTGCTCGGCCTGATGGAGCGCTACGAGATCGTCGGCGACGTCCGCGGTGCCGGGTACTTCTGGGCGATGGAGCTCGTCAAGGATCCGGCCACCAAGGAGACGTTCAACGAGGAGGAGTGCAACGTCCTGCTGCGCGACTTCCTGTCGCCGACGCTCCTGCAGGAGGGCCTGCTGTGCCGCGCCGACGATCGCGGCGACCCGGCCATCCAGATCTCGCCGCCGCTGATCACCACGCGCGAGCAGATCGACGAGGCGATCGCGGTCTTCGACCGCGTGCTGCCCGAGGCGCAGAACCGGATGGCGAAGCTGCGCTGAGCCTGCAGGATGCGCGGGCACGGCCCGCCACCGCGACCGTCCCGAGCTGAGCGGCCAGGCGCCGCCTCAGCTCGGGACAGGTGCGATGCGACTCGTCCGCATCGACCAGACCAGCCCGAGCCCGACGACGGCGAAGCCGGCACCGAACGCGTAGACCGCCTCATAGCCGGCCGCGTTGGCGATGTAGCCGAGCGTGAAGCCGGACAGCAGCGTCCCGAGGTCGAAGCCGGCCGTGTAGACCGCGAGCGCCGAGTTGCGCTGCGCGCGCGGTGTCCGGTCGACCGCCAGCAGGCCGAGGGCGGGAAACAGGAGCGACCAGGCGAAGCCGCACACCACGCCGCCGATCACGCCGATCTGCCAGTTGGGCGCCACGGCGATCGTCGAGACCCCCGCCAGCGCCAGCAGGAACGCCAGCACCCCCGTCCGGTAGGCGCCGAGCCGGTCGGGCAGGTGGCCGATGAAGACGCGCCCCGCGAACGTCGCGGCCCCGTAGGCGCCGATCACGTACGCGCCGCCGCCGCCGCTGCGGTCGTTGAAGGTGAGCACGGCGAAGCCGACGATCGTCGCCATCACGACCGCGCCGGCCATCAGGCCGAGACTGGGCCGCATCGCCTCGCGCGGCACGCTGAGGCTCGGTGTCTCCGCGTGCAGCGGCGGTGAGCGGAGGCCGATCATCGCGACCAGCGCGAGCGCCGGAGCGGCGACCATCAGCACCTCGGCGGCGCGCGTGCCTGCGTGGTCGAGCAGGAGCTGCGCCGCGACCGGTCCGATCGTGAGGCCCGCCCAGACCGAGAGGCCGAACAGCGACATCGCCTGTCCACGCCGGTTCTCCGGCGCCAGCTGGACGGCCCAGGAGAGCCCGGCCGTGAACATGCAGGCCTGCCCCACCCCCTGCAGCGCACGCGCTGCGAACAGCAGCCACTCGCGCTCCGGCGTGACGAGCAGGAACAGCACGCCGGCGGCCGCGAGCAGGGCGAAGCCGAGTGCGAAGATGGCCCGTGCGCCACGCCGATCGATGCCGACGCCCGCGAAGAATCGCGTCATCAGCGCCGTCGCCGCGAACACCGTCAACGTCCACCCGACCACGACATCCGTCTCGTGCATGTCCTGCTTGACGATGTCGGGCACCACGGCGAAGGCCGCGCCAAGGGCGATGAAACCGCCGAGACCGGCCAGGACCACGCGGGCGAAGGCGACGCGCTTCGGTGATCGCAGATGCCAGTCGCCCATGGCGTCAGGATACGGGGCACCCCTTCCCCGTTGCGCCCGAGGCCCGAATGCCGATACACTTCGCCGCGATGCGCACGACGTCGCACATGCTTGAAGGGACTCTCGGCCGCTCGGCATTCGCCAGCGGCCATGGGGTCGTGGTGTCGTCGCCCGTTTCCTCGCTCCTCCTTCTCGTCGGCCTCCTTCCCCGCTAAGGGGAATGCATTCGCCTACGCGCCGCCTGCCCGGCGCATGAAACGACGAGACAACAGGACAGGTGCGTGCAAGCGCACCGCACTTCGGAAGGGGGAACGATGAGCACGAATCAGAAGTACGTCAAGATCTTCGACACCACGCTGCGCGATGGCGAGCAGTCGCCCGGCATCAGCCTGAACGCGCAGGAGAAGCTGGAGATCGCCCGCCAGCTCGAGCGCCTCGGCGTCGACATCATCGAGGCCGGCTTCGCCGTGTCGTCGCCCGGCGAGATCGAGGGCATCGGGCTCGTGGCCAAGCACGTGCGGAGCTGCACGATCGCCTCGCTCAACCGCACCCAGCAGGCCGACATCGACGCGTCGTGGGAGGCGCTCAAGAACGCGGAGAGCCCCCGCTTCCACGTCTTCATCGCCACCAGCGATCTGCACATGGAGCACAAGCTCCGCATGACGCCCGAGCAGGTGATCGAGCAGACCCGCGACGCCGTCACGTACGCCCGCACCAAGGTCGCGGACGTCGAGTTCTCGTGCGAGGACGCCACGCGCTCGCGCCCCGAGTTCATGGCGGAGGTCGTGCGCACCGCCCTGGCCGCCGGCGCCACGACGATCAACATCCCGGACACCGTCGGCTACACCACGCCGGAGGAGTACAAGGAGATCCTCGAGACCCTGTACGCCAACGTGCCCGAGCTGCACGAGGCGACGCTGAGCGTCCACACCCACAACGATCTCGGTCTCGCGACCGCGAACTCGCTGGCCGGCGTGCAGGCAGGCGCGCGCCAGGTCGAGGTCGCGATCAACGGCATCGGCGAGCGGGCGGGCAACTCCGCGCTCGAGGAGATCGTGATGGCGCTGCGCACGCGGCACGCGTTCTACGGGTTCGAGACCGGCATCGAGACGACCGAGATCGCCCGTGCCAGCCGCCTCGTCTCGCGCCTCAGCGGCTATCCCGTGCAGCCGAACAAGGCGATCGTGGGCAAGAACGCCTTCGCCCATGAGGCCGGCATCCATCAGGACGGCGTGCTCAAGAACCGCCGCACCTACGAGATCATGGACGCCGAGTCGATCGGCCTCGAGCACAACGAGCTCGTGCTGGGCAAGCACTCCGGCCGCGCCGCCCTGCAGGCCGCGTACGCCGACATGGGCTACGCGATCGAGGGCGACGAGCTGAAGCGCGCGTTCGCCAAGTTCAAGGAGATCGCCGACCGCAAGAAGACGGTCTCCGCGCTCGATCTGGAGGCGATCATCGACGACCAGTCGCGCGACACCTCCGAGCGCTGGATCCTCGAGGGCCTGGCCCTGCGGACGAGCACCGGCGAGACCTCGCACGCCGAGGTCAAGGTGCGCGAGGGCGACCAGGTGCACACCGCGACCGGCGAGGGCGATGGCCCGATCGACGCGGCGTTCATCGCCCTCAACGCGATCGTGAAGACCGCGGGCGAGCTGCGCGAGTTCAACGTCAACGCCGTCACCGGCGGCAACGACGCGCTCGGCGACGTGCGCGTCGTGCTCGAGCACGACGGCCGCCGCTACACCGGCCAGTCCGTCGCCCCCGACATCACGGAGGCCGCCGCCCAGGCGTTCCTCCGCGCGGCCGCCCTGGTGGCCGCCGGCAACCCGAACCCGATGGTCCGCGAGACCATCTGACCCGCAGTACGAGAACGGAGCATCACGTGAAGATCGCAGTCCTCCCCGGCGACGGCATCGGCCCCGAGACCACGCGCGTCGCGCTGGCCGTCCTCGCGGCCGCCGGCGAGGCCCACGGCTTCACCGCCGAGTGCACCGAGTATCCGTTCGGCGGCAACGCCATCGACGCGCACGGGGATCCGTTCCCCGCCGAGACGCGCGCGGCGCTGCCGCACGCCGACGCCGTGCTGAAGGGCGCGGTCGGCGGTCCCAAGTGGGACACCGGCGAGATCCGCCCCGAGCAGGGCCTGCTGGCGCTGCGCGCGGAGCTCAAGGCGTTCGCCAACGTGCGCCCGATCCGGATGTGGTCGGACAAGCTCGTCTCCCCGCTGCGGCCCGAGCTCGTCGACGGCCTCGACATGATCATCATCCGCGAGCTGACCGGCGGCCTCTACTTCGGGCCCAAGGAGCTGACGGCGGAGACCGGCATGGACACGTGCCGCTACTCGGTCGAGGAGGTCGAGCGCGTGGCGCGCTACGCCTTCGAGCTGGCGCGGACGCGCCGCGGCAAGGTGTGCTCGGTCGACAAGCAGAACGTGCTGTCCAGCTCGAAGCTGTGGCGGCAGGTCGTGATCGAGCGCGTCGCGCCGGACTATCCGGATGTCGAGCTCTCGCACCAGCTGGTCGACTCGATGGCGATGAAGCTGATCGAGCAGCCGCTCGCCTACGACGTGATCGTCACCGAGAACATGTTCGGCGACATCCTGTCCGATCTCGCGGCCAGCGTCTCCGGCGGCATCGGCCTGGCGCCGAGCTCGTCGCTGGGCTCGACCCGCCCCGGCCTCTACGAGGCGATCCACGGGTCCGCACCCGACATCGCGGGCAAGGGCATCGCCAATCCGACGGCGATGATCCTCACCGTCGCGATGATGCTGCGCGACCTCGACCAGCGCGCGGCGGCCGATGCGGTCGAGGCCGCTGCCATCCATTGCCTGGAGCACGGGCCGATGACGCCGGACCTCGGCGGCACGGCCACCACCGACGAGGTCGGCGAGGCCATCGCCGCACTGGTCGCAAGGGGGAACGCATGAGCGACACCAATCTGCAGAAGGCCCGCGCGCGCAAGGAGCGCATGCTCGGCTCCGAGGCGATCATCCGGTCGCTCGAGGCCGAGGACGTCACGATCTGCTGGGGCATCCCCGGCGGCGCGATCCTGCCGCTCTACGACGCCTTCATGGCGATCGATCACAGCATCGAGCACGTGCTCGTGCGCCACGAGCAGGGCGCCGGCCACATGGCCCAGGGCTACGCCCGCGCGACCGGCAAGGTCGGCGTGTGCATCGCCACGTCGGGCCCCGGCGCGACGAACCTCGTCACGCCGATCGCGGACGCGTTCCTCGACTCCACCCCGCTCGTCGCGATCACCGGCCAGGTGCCCACGCACCTGATCGGCACCGACGCGTTCCAGGAGGCCGACATCACGGGCATCGTGATGCCGATCGTCAAGCACTCGTTCCTGGTGCAGAAGGCCGAGGACATCCCGAAGGCGATCCACGAGGCGTTCCACATCGCCAGCACCGGCCGTCCCGGCCCCGTGCTCGTCGACATCCCCAAGAACCTCCAGCTGACGGAGATCGACTTCGAGTACGTCGACACGATCGACCTGCCCGGCTACGACGCCGAGTTCCCGCTCGCGCTCGAGGGCGTCGAGGCGGCGGCCGACCTGATCGCCCACTCGCGCAAGCCCGTGCTCTACGTGGGCGGCGGCGTCATCAACGGCGAGGCCTCCGACGACCTGATCCTGCTCGCCGAGGCGCTGCAGGTGCCCGTCACCACCACGCTGCTCGCCAAGGGCGCCTTCCCCGACTCGCATCCGCTGTCGGTGCAGATGCCCGGCATGCACGGCTCGAAGTACGCCAACTGGACGATCCACCGCTCCGACCTCCTGATCACCGTGGGGGCGCGGTTCGACGACCGCGTCACGGGCAAGCTCGACGCCTTCGCGCCGGGCGCCAAGATCATCCACTTCGACATCGACCCGGCGGAGATCTCCAAGAACCGCCTCGCCGACGTGTCGCTGATCGGGCACCTCAACGAGACGCTGCCCGCCCTGCGGGACGCCGTCCTCGCCAACCGGAACGACGAGCGCATCCGCCACCAGATCGACTGGCTCAACGAGGTCCAGGGCTGGCGGCGCGAGAACCCCTTCCGCTACCGCCGCGACGCCTCGAAGCTGAAGCCGGAGTACGTGATGGAGGCCTTCGACCGGGCGCTGCGCGGCAAGGACGCGATCTGGGTGACCGGCGTCGGCCAGCACCAGATGTGGGCCGCCCAGTACCTCACGATCGACGGGCCGCGCCGCTGGATCACCTCCGGCGGCCTCGGCACGATGGGCTTCGGGGTGCCGGCCGCGATCGGCGCCCAGCAGGCCTTCCCGGACGCCTACGTCGTCAACATCGACGGCGACGGCTGCTTCCAGATGACGATGCAGGAGCTCGCCACGGCGCGCTGCTACGACGTGCCCGCGAT
>CAZPQP010000029.1:0-14005 GCA_964588635.1 uncultured Bifidobacterium sp. | reverse complement strand
ACGTCCACAATGCACATATGGCGCCGGCACCGATCCTGATCAAGTGCCCGTGCGGTATCGAGACCCGTGGGGAGACCGGCGACATCGTCGTGTGCTCCGGGTGCGGCGCCCGCTACGACACCGCCGCCGAGGCCCAGCGCCTCGAGGGCGTGGCCGCGCTCACGCAGCGCCAGTTCCGCTACCTGTCCCGCGCAGGGCTCGGCTTCATCGGCCTGCTCGGCGTCGTCGGCCTGGTGCTGCTCAACGTGTGGGGGCTCCTGATTCTCGCCACGGCGGGCGCCGTCGTCTGGTTCGTGCTGTTCATGCCGTTCATGAAGCGGCGCATGCTGCACAAGGCGTCGACGCTCTACACGCCGACGGTGACACCAACGCGCAAGTGACGACATGAGCTCCGCCATTCGCGACCGGCTGCCCGAGGCCCTGATCGCGGAGGAGCGCACCGAGCGGCATCCGGTGATGCTCGTGTCGTTCGATGTCTCGTTCGACGACGCGGCGGTCGAGGCCGCGATCGAGTCGGCGGTACAGGCCAACTCGGAGCTGATGGTGTGCCTCGCGGTGACGCTGCCGGTCGCGAACGCGAACGCCGCTGCGCGCCGCACCATGGGCAACCCGGTCGTGCGCGAGGAGATCCGCGAGATCCTGGTGCGCGCCCGCGCCGCCGGGGCCAACGCGCGCCAACTGGTCTACAACTCGCCGCGGCCGCTGTCGGCGACGATCGACATCACGCGCAGCCGCGAGATCGGGCTCCTCGTCTTCGGGCCCAACCGCAGGATCTACGGGCGCCTGCGCTTCCGCCTGCACCTGCGGCGCCTGCGCCGCAAGGCCAACTGCCTCGTCTGGCCGCTCGAGTAGCCGCTAGTAGCGGAGCGGCACGCCCTGCAGGGCGCGGCGCACCGCATCGTCGAACGAGATGCGCTCCTTCGGCACGAGCCGCAGGATGTCGTCGTTGAGGCAGATCGTCTCGTTGCGCAGGCCCTCGACGAGCGGCCGCGCGATGTTCGTGTCGACGTCGGTGACGAAGCCGCACCAGAGCGATGAGAGCTCGGGCGACAGCACGGGCACCGGCAGGATGAACGGCTTGCGGCGGCCGGCCAGCACCGCCACGCGCTCCATCATCTCCTGGAAGGTGAGGATGTCGGGCCCACCCACATCGAGCGTGCGCCCGTAGGCCTCGGGCAGCGCGCAGACGCCGACGAGGTAGTCGCGCAGATCCGCGAAGGCGATCGGCTGCGATCGCGTCGTCACCCAGCGCGGCGTCACCATGGCCGGGAGCCGGTGCACGAGGTCGCGCATCATCTGGAACGAGGCGCTGTGCTGGCCGACGACCATGGCGGCGCGCAGCGTCGTGACGGGCACGCTGCCCTCCGCCAGGATCCGCCCCGTCTCGTGCCGGCTCTGCAGGTGATGCGAGAGCTCGGGATCGTCATCGCCGAGGCCGCTCATGTAGATGATCTGCTGCACACCGGCCTTCGCCGCCGCGCTGGCGGCGTTGCGCGCGGCCACGCGATCGAGCTCGGCGAAGTCGCCACCCGCGCCCATCGAGTGCACGAGCCAGTAGACGACGTCGAGGTCGGCGAAGGCGCGGTCGAGGGACTCGCGGTCGAGCGCGTCGGCCTGCACGACCTCGATGTCGGCGACGAGCTCGAGGTCGGGGTTCGGGCGGCGGACCATCGCGCGCACGTGCGCACCCTGATCGCGCAGCTCGGGCACGAGGCGCCGGCCGATGTAGCCGGAGGCGCCGACGACGCCGATCCGCAGGCCCGACAGGCGGCCGGCGGTGTCGAGCGGCGGGGGCGCGACGGGCACCGGGTCGATCACGCGGGCGATCTTCTGGAGGCTGCGCTTCGTCACCCAGCCATGCACGAGATGCTGGGTGAGGGTGTACGGCGCGGCGATCGGGAACGACGTGATGCGGAGGCGCTCGAAGCGCGGGCGGTAGCCGTCGACGACGACGCCGAGCTGCACCTGATCGCCCTCGACGCGGGCGATCAATCGCAGCTCGCCCGCCGCGGCCGAGCACGCGGCGCCGGAGACGATCGGGAAGGCGACCTCGATGCCGCCGTCCACCTCCTCGATGATCGCCTCGGCGAAGCCGAGGACCGTCACGCCCGTCCTCGCGACGCGCAACCGGATCGGCCCGAGCATGTCGCCCTCGGCGCGCACCACGCCGCGCAGCGACGCCTGCAGGCTCGTCCAGTACGCCTCGGCGATGCTCTCCGCCGACGCAGGCGTCGGCGGCAGGACGGGATTGGCAGGCGAGAGCCAATACTCGCTGTGCTGGTTGGCGACGCTGGTCCAGTACTCCATCAGCACGCCTTTCGCGCGGCGGCGGTCCGCAGACCGCGGGGATCAGGCCGCCTGGTCAGGCGCGCGCTTCGGCGATGCGCTCGAGATGGTGCTCGCGCGCCACGCGCGTGAGCTCGACCATGCGCCGGGCGCGGTCCAGGTCGATGCGGTTGGCGGTCTTGCCGTCCACCTTCAGCGACGTGCCGACGATGATGCCGTCGGCCGTCTCGAGGATGCGCTCCGCCGTGTCGTGGCGGACGCCGGTGTTGGCGAGCACGGGCAGATCGGGGCAGGCCGCCTTGGCCTCCTCGAGATCGGCGAAGCGGAACGCCGAGCCGGCGCGCGGGCCGGAGATGAGCGCGGCCTCGCAGCCGAAGAAGCGTGCGCCCTGCGCGCGGTCGGCGACCGTGCGGGAGCCGAGCGGCGACGCGAACTCGGGCGTGAGGTTCGTCAGCACCGCGATGTCGTCGGCGCCGATCGAGTGGCGATAGGAGAACGCAGCGCCGGGGTCGGGGCGCAGCTGGCCCATGTCGGACTCGTACACGCCGATGAAGACCTCGCGCACGAAGCGGGCGCCCACGGCACGGCCGACGGCGAGCGTGGCGAACGGGTCCCACAGCATGTCCACGCCGATCGGCACGTCCAGCGCGGGCTCGATCTCGCCGATCACCGCGGCCATGGCGGTCGACTGCTCCATCGTCACCTCAACGCGATACGGCAGGTCGCCCTCGTTGCAGAAGATGATCGCGTCGACGCCCGCCTCCTGGCAGACGAGCGCGTCGTGCTTGGCCGCCTCGACGATCGGGCGCATGCCCGCGACGCGGTCGAACGCCGGCGAGCCGGGCAGCGCGAGCAGGTGGACGACGCCGATCAGCGGCTTCGCCACGCCGAAGATGCGCATCATCGCCTGGTCTGCGAGCGTTCCCTCCATGACGCCATCCTACGTGCGTTCGCCGATGCGCTGCAACACCTGCAAGACTCCGAGGCCATGAGCCAGATCGTCGAATCCCTCAGCGGAGCGGGCACCGTCGACCTCGATGCGCACGCCTTCGAGGCCGGCACCGTGCGCCTCGCCGTGCACGGCGCCGAAGGATCGCCGCTCGATTTCTCCGACGCGGCGGTGCGCAGGGCGATCGTCGACGCGCTCTCCGACGACCCGTTCGCGCCGTTCTCGCAGGACGCCCTCAAGGCGCATGCGCCCGCGGCGCTCGTCGCGCTCGACAACGCGCTGCCCGACCACGACGAGCTCGCGCGCCTCGCACCGCTCTGGCGCCCGCGCCTCCTGCTGCTGGCCGGCCGCAAGGACGAGCTCTCGGGCGAGCAGGTCGTGGTGCTGCGCTTCGAGGAGCGTCTGCGCGAGATCAAGCGGGGCATGGCCGAGGCCGAGGCCGCCGGCGATGAGGACGCGCGCGAGGCGCTGCACGCCAAGTACATCGAGGTCGGCACGACGTACGCCGGCAGGCTCGCCGCGCGTGAGCAGTAGCGTCGCCGAGCGGATCCGCGAGCGCGCAGGCGCCCTCGACCTGCTTGCCGGCACGCCCGTGGTGGCGATGCTGTCGGGCGGCGCGGACTCCACCCTCCTCGTCGTGACGTTGGCCGAGCTCGGCTGCGCCGTGCGCGTCGTCCACGTCGCCCATGGTCTGCGCGGTGCCGAGTCCGACGCCGACGCCGACGCCTGCCGAGAGCTCGCCCAGCGCCTCGCCGTGCCGCTGCAGATCGTCGACGGCCGCGTCACCGACGGCGGGAACCTCGAGGCGCGCCTGCGCGACGTGCGCCGCGAGGCCGCCCTCGCCGCGGCCGGCGCCGACGCGATCGCCACGGGTCATACGCTCAGCGATCGTGCCGAGACCGTGCTCTACCGCCTCGCCGCGTCGGGCACGCCCCGCGGTCTCGCCGCCCTGCCGCCGCGCGATGGGCAGTGGGTGCGGCCGCTGATCGACTGCTCGCGCGACGAGGTGCGGCGCGAGCTCGCCGCGCGCGGCATCGGCTGGCGCGACGACCCCACCAACCTGCTCGCAGGACCGGCGCGCAACCGCATCCGCCTCGACGTCCTGCCCGCGCTCGCGCAGGCGCATCCGGGTGCCGAGCGCAACCTCGCCCGTGCCGCCGCCGTCGCCGACGACGAGCGTGCGCTGCTCGACGCCCTTGCCGACGACCTCATTCGCAATGATGGCGCCGTGCCGATCGACGCCCTCGCCGCCGCCCCCACGGCCCTCCAGCGCATCGCCCTGCGCCGGGCCGCCGCGCGCGTCGGCGTGACGCTCGGCCACGACGACGTCGAGGCGCTCCGCACCGACGCCCGCCGCCGCACGCTGCCCGGCGCCGCCATGGCGGAGGTCCGCCGCGGCGCCATCGTCTTCCACCCGCCGGGCTCCGGCCGCCGCGAGGAGATCGCATGAGCCAGCATCCCGCCCTCGTCGAGCACGTCATCACGCGCGAGCAGATCCAGACGCGCGTGCGGGAGCTCGGCGCGCAGATCTCCGCCGACTACGCCGGCCGCGAGATCAAGCTGACGTGCGTCCTGAAGGGCGGCTTCATCTTCCTCGCCGACCTGATCCGCGAGATCACCATCCCATGCTCGATCGACTTCATGGTGATCTCGTCCTACGGCACCGGCACGCAGTCGTCGGGCGTCGTCCGCATCCTCAAGGACCTCGACGGCCCGATCGAGGATCTCGACGTGATCGTCGTCGAGGACATCGTCGACTCCGGCCTGACCCTGTCCTACCTGCTGCGCAACCTCAAGACGCGGAAGCCCGCCACGCTCGAGGTGTGCTCGCTGCTCGCGAAGCCCGCGCGCCTCGAGAACGACGTGACGTGCCGCTACGTCGGCTTCGAGATCCCGGACACCTTCGTCGTCGGCTACGGCCTGGACGCCGCCGAGCAGTTCCGCGAGCTGCCGGACATCTGGTCGGTCGACGAGACCAAGCTCTAGTTAACAGAGGGGTCAGACCCCTCTGGTAACTCACCGCCTTGGTTAACAGAGGGGTCAGACCCCTCTGGTAAGCAACCGCCTTGGTTAACAGAGGGGTCAGACCCCTCTGTTAACTCACCGCCTTGGTTAACAGAGGGGTCAGACCCCTCTGGTAACTCACCGCCTTGGTTAACAGAGGGGTCAGACCCCTCTGTTAACTAGACGAGCGCGAGGTGCGCGTCCTCCCACGCCGTCATCGCGTCGTCGAAGTACTTGAGGCGCGTCTTCTTGAACTCGCGGATCGAGTAGAGGACGGCGTACTCCTTCAGGCCCGTCTCCTCGGAGAGGGCGGCGAGGACGGCCTCGCACTCCTCCTTGTCGCGGCCGTGCGTCATCGAGAAGAGCCGGTACGGCCAGTCCGGATAGACGGGGCGCTCGTAGCAGTGCGAGACGCCGCGATAGGAGGCCATGATGCTGCCGGCCTCCTGCACCTTGTCCTCATCGACCATCCAGACGCCCATGCCGTTCTGGACGAACCCCGCCTTGCGGTGGTTGAGGACGGCGGCGAAGCGGCGCATGCGGCCGTCGGCCAGCATCTGCTGTGCGACCTCGAGCAGCTCCGACGCGCTGAAGCCCTGCTGCTCGCCGAGCACCGCGAGCGGCTCCGGCACCGCCGGCATGTCCACCTGGAGGGCGCGGACGGCGGCGATCTCGCGCTCCGTCGGGGGACGGCTCGGCGGCTGCTCGACGGGCGCAGTGCGGACCTTCTTGGCAGCGGGATCCCGCCCGCCGACCATGTCCAGGTCCACGCCGATCTTGAAGAAGCGCAGCGCCGGCAGCGGACGGATCGACTCGACGTCGCCCATCCGGCCGAGCAGCTCGATCGTCTCCTCGAGCCCGATCTTCGTGTCCGGCGGCACGGCCAGCGTGAACCAGAGATCGAACTGATGCTCGCGCTCATAGTTGTGGGTGACGCCCGGATGCGCACTGAAGACATCGGCCGCCAGCTGCTGCTTGCCCTCCGACGAGCGCGCGGCCACGAGGCACGAGCGATAGCCGAGCCGGCGCGTATCGAAGATGCCGGAGATCTGGCGGACGACGCCTTCGCCGCGCAGCTTCGTGATGCGCTCGAGCATCTCGTCCTCGGGCATGTCGATCTCCGCGGCGAGCGCGGCCCACGGGCGCTCGGTCAGCGGAAGCTCGTTCTGCAGGCGGTCGAGAAGTCGGCGATCTTCGTCATCCATGCCCGGCAGCGTCACCGCCCTCGCCCGTGGTGTCAAACGCACCGCGTCCTGCGGCGACCCGTGGTAGCCTCCGCCTGTCAGCCGGGGACGAGACGTCCCCCGAGAAAGGGTCATCGCCGACATGGAGAACCGCCGCCTCATCGCCATCGTGATCGCCATCGGAGCGCTGTCGCTCGGCGTGCTCTCCGCCTGCGGCGGCTCGGATGCCGTTGGCACCCTCGGCGGCGAGGTCACCATCGGCACCGGCACGAACCCGACGGAGACCCCCATCGACGAGGCTGGCGCGACGACCGCCGAGGCCGCGACCACCGAGGCCGCCGGCGAGACCACTGCCGCCGCTGCCGAGGGCGACGCCGCTGCCGGCGCCGCGATCTTCACCTCCGCCGGGTGTGGCGGCTGCCACACGCTCGCCGCTGCCGGCTCCGCCGGTGCCGTCGGACCGAACCTCGACGACGCCAAGCCCGACTACGCCACGGTGATGCAGTTCGTCACGAACGGCCAGGGCGCGATGCCGTCGTTCAGCGGCCAGCTGTCCGAGGATGACATCAAGAACGTCGCGGCCTACGTGTCGCAGAACGCCGGCAAGTAGCCCCGTGCCACTGCCGGAGGGTCTCGATCCCACGCGGGTCGAGGGCGTCTTCGTCGATCTGGACGGCACCGTCGTCCACCATGCCGAACTGCTGCCGACGGCGGTCGAGGCCGTGGCCGCACTGCAGGCCACGGGCGTGCCCGTCGTGGTCGCCACCGGCCGCATGTTCATCTCGGCGTGCCGCTTCGCGGACCTGCTGAACGCCGCCGACCCGGTGATCTGCTTCCAGGGTGCGCTCGTCGGCAGCCGCTCGACGGGCGAGGTCCTCCACCACGAGCAGCTGGCGGCCGACGATGCGCGCGAGATCATCTCCGCGATCGTCGAGACCGGCGAGCACATCAACGTGATGACCGCCGACGCCTTCTACGTGTCCGAGGACAACGAGGAGGCCCGCCGCTACGCGACGAGCGCGCGGGTGCCGGTCAATGCCGTCGGCGATCTCGCGGCCTGGCTGGATCAGCCGGTGACCAAGCTCGTCGTGTCCGGCGATCCCGAGCGCATGGATGCGCTCCGCGACGAACTCGTGCCCCGCTTCGGCGATCGCGCGTTCATCGCCAAGTCGCTGCCGTTCTACCTCGAGGTCGCCGCACCCGGTGTGCACAAGGGCGTCGGCTGCCAGGTCGTCGCCGACCTGCTCGGCCTCGATCAGCAGCACTGCGTGACGATCGGCGACGGCGAGAACGATCTCGAGCTGATCGACTGGGCCGGCTACGGCATCGCCGTCGGCGGCGGGCACCCCGAGCTGCTCCGCCGCGCCGACTGGATCGCCCCCTCGATCGACGACGACGGCGTCCCGCGCGTGCTGCAGGCGATCGCCGAGGCGCGCTCGTAACGGCGGTAGGCTGTCGGCCATGATCGATCTCCGCCTCGTCCGCTCCGATCCCGATGGCGTCCGTGCGGCGCTCGCCCGCCGTGGCGACGCCGAGCTGCTCGACCCCGTCCTCGCCCTCGACACCGAGCGGCGCGCCCTGCAGGTGCAGGTCGATGAGCTGCGCGCCGAGCGCAACCGCGCCTCGGAGGAGATCGGCGGCCTGATGAAGTCCGCCAAGGACGATCCCGAAGCCAAGGCCAAGGCCGAGGCCGCCCAAGCCGAGATGCGCACGCTCAAGGAGTCCCTGGACGGCCTCGAGGAGTCGCTGCGCGACTTCGACGAGCGCCTCAACGACGCGCTGCTGGTCGTGCCGAACCTCCCCCACCCCGAGTCGCCGCTGGGCAGCACCGACGAGGATGCGCGCGAGCTGCGCGTGGTGGGCGAGATCCCGACGTTCGACTTCGAGCCGCGCGACCACCTCGAGCTGGCCGGCAGCGGCATAGACATGGAGCGCGGTGCGCGCACGTCGGGCTCGCGCTTCGGCTACCTGACCGGCGACATCGCGCGCCTGTGGTGGGCGATCTCCCGCATGGCGCTCGACACCCTGTCCGACGGCGGCTTCACGCCCGTCGTCCCGCCGGTGATGGTGCGTGAGGAGGCGATGTTCAAGACGGGCTTCTTCCCGACCGATCGCCAGAGCGTCTACCAGCTGTCGGACGACGATCTGTTCATGGTCGGCACCAGCGAGGTGCCGCTCGCGTCGTTCCACGTCGGCGAGATCCTCGCTGCAGAGGACCTGCCGCTGCGCTACGCCGGCCTGTCGTCGTGCTTCCGCCGCGAGGCGGGTGCCGCCGGGCGCGATACGCGCGGCATCTTCCGCCTGCACCAGTTCGAGAAGGTCGAGATGTTCTCGTTCTGCCACCCCGAGAAGAGCTGGGACGAGCATCTGCACCTGCTGTCGATCGAGGAGTCGATCGCGCAGTCGCTCGGCCTGACGTACCGCGTCGTCGACATCGCCGTCGGCGATCTCGGCGCCTCCGCCGCGCGCAAGTACGACATCGAGGTCTGGCTGCCGGGCCAGCAGCGCTTCCGCGAGCTGACCAGCTGCTCGAACTGCACCGACTACCAGGCGCGCCGTCTCGACACGCGTTTCCGCCCCGAGAAGGGCAGCCCGCAGGTCGTGCACACGCTCAACGGCACCGCCGTCACGAGCTCGCGTACCGTCATCGCCGTGCTCGAGCAGCATCAGCAGGCCGACGGCACGGTCCAGGTGCCCCAGCCGCTGCTGCATTACGGCGCGCCGGCCGTGATCGACCCCCGCACGTAGGACGCCAGCGCTAGGCGTCGGGACGACGCACGAGACGACGAAGGCGCGGGTGCGGCTTCCCCTCGGGACCGATCAGGCCGAGCACGAATGCCACGAGCAGCACCAGCCCGCCGATCCAGCCGAGCTTGAGCCAGACGACGACGATCGCCGCCGAACCCGGCACGAGCAGCAACCAGCGTCCCGTCACCTTGTGCGTGCCGCGATGGCGGAAGAAGCCATCGACCTTCATCAGCTTCAGCAGCTTCTGCGCCAGGATCAGCAGCGGCACGGCGCTGCCGAAGCCCGTGCCCTCGAAGATCGTGATCCAGCCGGGCCAGCCGGCGAAGATCACGAACAGCACCAGACGGTGGTGCCGGAGCCACGAGATGTGCGCCGGTTCGATCAGCTCGATCACGACCACCTCGAGCAGGAAGACGCCCCAGATCAGCCAGTCCACGGCGAGGAACACGTTCTTGACCGTCGAGTCCGGCCAGATCAGCGGAATCAGCACCGCGGGGATCGCCAGCAGCGCCGCGATCGTCGTCGGCAGGACGAACCAGTGCTCCACGCGCTCGGCGAGCTCGTGGCGACTCTTCCGCTCGGCGACATCCATGCCCGGCATTGTCGGTGAACCGCGCGCGGTAGCGTGCAGGTCGTGACGGGTTTCGCGGCAGGGTCGGGAACGCGTCGCGCCATGCTCACGCTCGGCCTCGGCACGCTCGTGATCACGCTGCAGGATCCGATCATCAAGGCGACGATGGACGACTACCCCGTGATGGAGGCGGTCGCGATCCGCTCGGTGGTGGCGCTGCCGATCTTCCTGGTGCTGCTGCGGCGCATGGGCGGCTGGCGCGTCGCGTTCCAGGCCAATACGCGCCAGGCCGTGGTGCGGGCGCTGCTCTTCATGACCGCGTACACCGCCTACTTCCTCGCCTTCCCCGCGATGCCGCTGGCCGACGTCGTCGCGCTCTACTTCACCGCCCCGCTGTTCGTGGTGCTGCTGTCGCGTCCCTACCTCGGCGAGCGGCAGAGCGCGAGCCGCTGGCTGGCGGTGCTCGTCGGCTTCGCCGGCGCGCTGGTCGTCGCACAGCCGGGTACCGGCGGGGTCGGCTGGGCGGCCGCGCTGCCCATCGCGGCGGCCGCGCTCTACGCCTTCGGGCAGCTGATGGCGCGGCGCTACGGCGAGGACACCTCGGCGACGGTGCTGTCCTTCCACCAGAACTGGGTCTACCTGGTCGGCGCGCTGCTCTTCTCGTTCATCGTGATGCCGTTCGCCGCCGCCCCCGGCGACACGGGCAGCATGGCGTTCCTGACCCGTGCGTGGGAGATGCCGGACCCGGTGGATCTCCTCCTGCTCGCGCTCTGCGGTCCGATCGCCGTCGGCGGCACGATCCTGCTGACGAAGGCCTACCGCGAGGCGCCGCCCGGCGCGGTCACGCCGATCGAGTACATGTCGCTGATCTGGGACACGCTGTGGGGCTTCCTGATCTTCGCGGAGATCCCGGGACCGGCGACGGTCGTCGGCGCCGTGCTGATCATCGGGAGCGGGATCTTCGCCGTCACGCGCGGCGCCGCAATCTCCCGGGCCGCCACATGATCGGGCCGCTCGCGGGGCTCTCCACGCAGCGACGTGCCATGGTCGCGCTGGCGGTCGGCATCTCGATCTTCTCGCTGCAGGATCCGATCCTCAAGTCGTTCTCCGGCACGTACGCGCTGACCGAGGCGATCGCCTTCCGTGGCATCTTCGCGCTGCCGATCTTCACGCTGCTCGTGGTCAAGAGCGGCGGCCTGCCGAACCTCTGGCGCAAGCGGCCGCTCGCGCTCGTCGGACGCGGCCTGCTGATGATCGCGTCGTACACGACGTTCTATCTGTCGCTGGCCGACCTGTCGCTCGCCACGACCGTGTCCCTCTGGTTCACCGGGCCGCTCTTCATGGTGGCGCTCTCCCCGCTGATCGCGCATGAGCGACAGGGCTGGCGCCGCTGGGTCGCCGTGCTGGTGGGTCTCGGCGGCGTGCTCGTGATCGCGCACCCGTCGAACGACACGTCGTGGGCGGTCGTGCTGCCCGTCGCCGCCGCGATCTTCTACGCGCTCGGCCAGCTCAGCGCACGCCGCATCGGGGGCGGCATCCCCGCTCCCGTGATGGCGTGGCACCAGAATGGCGTGTACGTCGTCGCGTCGATCGCCTTCGCCGCGCTCGCCGCGCCGCTCCTGCGGTCGGGCTCGGATGAGGGCCCGGTCGCCTTCCTCCTGCGCCCATGGGTCGTCCCCACGTTGCGCGACGCGCTGCTGCTCGGCTTCTGCGGCGTGATCGCGGGCATCGGCAGCACGTTGATCGTGGGCGCTTACCGCTCTGCCGGCCCGGGCGCGATCGGCACGCTCGAGTACACCGCGATGCTGTGGGCGATCCTCTGGGGCTGGATCATCTTCGGCGACCTGCCCACGCTCGCCACCCTCGCCGGCGCGGCACTGATCATCGCCAGCGGGGTCTACGCCATCACGCGCCCCACGCCGGAGCCGCACCCGCGCCGCTAGGTCCTGATCGTGCGGATGATCGCCTTGCCGGGCTTGCCGTTGACCGTCGGCGTGACGGTGATGCGCCACGTGCCCTTCGGCGCCTTGACGCCGCACCGGATCGTGGTGCCCATGCGCTTGCAGACGCCGTCGCGCACCACGCCGTTGCGCTGCGCCTGGATCGCGTACGTGACGCCCTGCTGGCGGGTGAAGAGCACGCGGACGATGTTCGTCGCGAAGTTGACCCGCCACCGGCCTGTCGCGGGAATCGCCTTGGGTGTCGTCACGGCCGCGGAACCTGCCGGAGGTACTGCGGCAGGAGGATCCGTGTACGTGAACGCAGCGGCGGCGGACACGGCGCCGCCCGGCGCGGCGAGGGCGACGGCGACCGTGCCCGCGGCGTGCGCCGGCGTCACCGCCGTCACCGTGGTCGCGTTGACGACCGTGACGCCCGTCGCATGCATGCCGCCGACCGTCACGTTCGTCGTGCCGGTGAGGTCCGTGCCGGTGATCGTGATCGTCGTGCCGCCCGCCAAGGGACCGCTCGAGGGGCTCACGCCGGCGATCGTCGGCGCGGAGGCCCCGTACTGGAAGGCAGCGCTCGACGTCACCCGTCCGCCCGGCCGGACCACCGTGACGTCCACGAGGCCGCTCGCACGTGCTGGCGTCACCGCGGTCACCGTCGTGTAATCCGATCCCGAGACGGTGAAGCCCGTCGCCGCGACGCCCCCGATCTCCACGCCGGTCGCGTCGCCCAGCCGCAGGCCGGTGAGCGTGATCCGGGTGCCACCGCCAACCGGGCCCGACGCCGGCGAGATGGCCGTGATCACCGACCCGGGTGAACTGCACCCGTAGATCCGGGTGCTGTCGATGTACCAGCCTCTGCTGCCGCCGCCGGAGTCGGTGCCGATGCGGAACCGGAAGCGCACCGTCTGCCCGGCCAGCGTGTGCAGGTCGACGAGCGTCACGACCGTGCCGTTGCTGGCGTTGACGTACCCCGAGCGACCCTCGAGCGGGTTGTCGCTGCTGAGGGTCTGGTTGATGACGCCGGTGTACCCGTTGGCGGCGGCGAGCGCGTCGATCCCGGTCCACGAGGCGCCGGCGTTCGTCGAGTACTCGACCACGCCGCCGTCGAAGTTCTGACCGCTGGTCTCGTTGTACTCGAACGCGTACCAGTGGCTGAAGCGCAGGTACGACTCGCCGGCGGGGATCACGACGCCATTCGTCATCGTCATCGTGGAGTCGCTGCGGTCCTCACTCGCCAGGCCCCGGGCGTTGGTCGAGAGCGCCGACGACCAGTGCATGTTCGCCCCGTCCGGCGAGTCCTCGCTGCTGCCGAACCACAGGTCCGCCGGCCCGATCGTGCGTCCGATCGTCCAGTTGGCATCCGGGCCGCCATCGAAGCCGTCGTTGAAGACGTCGGCGGGCCTGCCGCTATTGCAGTACCCCGGCACCGCCACGTTCGGCGGCTCCATGCGGAGCTCGGTGGCGACCACGGCACGCTGGACCTGGAGGCAATCCGCGAGGGTGATGCCGGCCGTCCCGAGCGTGACGAGCACCGCGCAGGAGGAATCGAGCGCATCCGCCAGGTCCGCAAACCCGGAGGAGAACCGCAGCGACAGCCCGGTCTGGTACCAGAGCCAGGCCGACTTCTGGAGCCCGATGCCGGTGACCGTCTGGCCATTGAACGTGCCGCCGTCACTGATCAGCACCGCCGTCTTGTTGACGATGCCGCTGTTGATGTGCACGCCGCCATTGTCCAGGATGCTCCTCCAGTACAGCACGCTGCCGACGCGGTCGGGATCGCCGAAGCTGGGTGGATTCTCCATGTCGCGGAGTGCGCCGGTCGGCATGTCCTCGCCCATCAGCCAGCGGTTGGCCGCCGTATCCGCCGTGGCTCCGCTGCCGGGATTGGCGAGGTCGACGAACTCGCCCATGATGTCGGACATCGCCTCGTTGATGGCACCCGACTGGTACCAGTAGAGGAGATTCGACGTGTACTCCGTGACGCCGTGCGTGAGCTCGTGCGCCACGATGTCGTCCGCAGCGGCGAAGCCCAAGCCGTAGGCCATCTGCTGCCCATTCCAGAACGCGTTGGCGAACGGGCACCCGGAGGCCTCGCAGTACCGGACCGTCGAGATCATCGGCATGCCCCGGCCGTCGATCGAGTCGCGGCCGAGCGCCGCAAAGAAGTCGTAGGTGACGCCCGCATAGTCGTACGCATCGTTGACGTCGGCGATGAGGCTCGGCGCGCCGCCCTCGCTGCGGACGAAGGGCGCGACGCACGGCAGCGCGGCGTTGGCGTTGCCGGCGTCGCAGACGTACCGCACCTTCGCCGAGC
>CAZPQP010000028.1:0-14557 GCA_964588635.1 uncultured Bifidobacterium sp. | reverse complement strand
CCCGCTGCTGGTGCCGCCGCTGCCCGAGATGGACGGCTTCGTCGACGAGGCGCTCAACACGATCGACGGGCTGATCCTCGTCGGTGGCAGCGACGTCGGCGCGAGCACGTACGGTGCCGAGGCGCACCCGACGAACGACCCGCCGAACGAGCGCCGCGACACGGCGGAGCTCGCATTGCTGCGCGGTGCGCTCGATCGGGACATGCCGCTGCTCGGCGTGTGCCGCGGGTTCCAGCTGCTCAACATCGCCTACGGCGGCACGCTCGAGCAGCATCTCGATGACATCGTCGACGGCGACCTGCACCGGGTGAAGCTCGGCGAGTGGTCGAACCACCCGGTCGAGATCCTCGGCGGCAAGATCGCCGAGCTCGTGCCGAGCGGCACGGTCATCCACTCGCACCACCATCAGGGCATCGAGACGGTCGGCACGGGTCTCGAGGTCACGGCCAAGGCGCCGGACGACACGGTCGAGGGGCTCGAGGATCCCGAGAAGTCCTTCGCGGTCGGTGTGCTCTGGCATCCGGAGGAGGCGCACACCGATTCCGGCGCGCCGGTCTTCAAGGCGCTGATCGACGCCGCGGCGCAGTACGCCGCCCGCTAGTCCGCGCCGCGTCTGACGATCCGCATGCCGGGTGCTACCCTCGCGCCATGCGCACCTTCCGCCTGTCCCTGCTCGTCATCGGCCTTCTCGCGATCGGCGTCATCGGCGCCGGCTGCGGCAATCTGATCGGCGTCGGCGGCGGCGTCTCGTGCGTCGTCCAGGGCGATGGCGCGCCGAACTGCTTCGGTGCCAACGGCTCTGGCCAAGCTGGGCATGCCGCGAGCACGACACTGGCGAGCCCCGGTGTCGTCGCGCTCCCCAAGGGCTACAAGAGCCTCGACGTCTCGGCCGGCGAGGGCTCGGCGAGCGGCCTCGCGACCGTCTGCGCCGTGGCGGGCAAGGCCGGCTCGCAGAGCGGCCAGGTCTTCTGCTGGGGCGATGACACCGGCGGCCTGCTCGGCCGCGGCAGCGCGGGCGCGGCGAGCGCGACGCCGGTCAAGGTGCCGCTCGGGACGGGGAACGAGGCCTCGGGCGTCAGCGTCGGCGGCACCCTCGCCTGCGCGATCGTGGGCGGCTCCGATGCGGGCATCTCCTGCTGGGGCGCGCCGCTCGGCTCGGGCATCAGCGCGCCGGCGATCGTCACGGGCACCGCCGAGTTCAAGAGCGCCGATGGCACGACATCGTCGCCGACGCTCCTGGCCGTCGGTCAGTCGCACGCCTGTGCCGGTATCTCCGCCAAGCTCGTCTGCTGGGGCGTGGGCACGTCCGGCCAGCTCGGCAACGCCGCGAGCGCCGACAGCGCCGCGCCCGTCGGCGTGTCGCTCCCGAAGGCCATCGAAGGCGTGGGCGAGATCGCCGCCGGCGGCGCGAGCACCTGCGTCGTGGCCACCGAGAAGGCGGGCTCGAAGCCGCAGACGATCTGGTGCTGGGGCGCGCTCGCCGCGGGCAACGTGCCGACCCGCGTCGCGCTCCCCGGTGGGCTCGAGGGCTCGCACGTCAGCGTCGGCCTCAACCATGCCTGCGCGGTCGCCAACGACAGCACCGTCTGGTGCTGGGGCGCGAACGAGAGCGGCCAGCTCGGCAACGGCACCACGACGGCATCGACGACGCCGGTGCAGGTCGCGGGCTTCAAGGCCACCCTGGTCGGTGCCGGCCAGGATCAGAGCTGCGCCAGCGATCTCGGCGGGCACCTCCGGTGCTGGGGTTCGAATGCGCAGGGCCAGCTCGGTCGGACCGGCACGCTGATGAGCGCCACGGCGCAGACGGTCCCTGGCATCGACGGCCTGCGGGCGCCGAAGCCGAAGCAGGCCAAGGTCAAGGGCACGGCAACGACCGGTTCCACGCTGACCGCGACGACCGCGCCGTGGCCTTATGCCGCGGGCTACACGTACCAGTGGCAGCGCCAGGACGCGAAGGGCGAATGGGTCGACATCGCCAACGCGTCGAAGCAGAAGCTGAAGGTGCGCGGGAACCTCGCGGGAGCGGCGGTGCGCGTGACGATCACCGGCACGAACGCCTGGACCGAAGCCGGCGTCGTGCTCTCCGAGTCGCGTTCGTCGGCGGCACGCACGATCGCCGGCTGATTCAGCCCGTCGTCGAGGTGCCCGAGCCGGAGGTGGGGAGCCCGTCGGGGACCTCCCAGTCGGCACGCGCGTCCCACCAGATGTGGCCGACGGATTGCAGCCCCGAGGGCTCGTCGATCGTCCCGGCGCTGATCGCCGTGTAGTCGCGGTCGGGCGCCTTCCAGAACAGCGACGAGCCGCACTTCGCGCAGAACCCGCGTGCCGCACCCGTGGTGCTGGCGGGGCTCTCGATCCACGTCAGGCCATCGTCGGACAGCAGCTCGAGGTGATCATCGGGCGACGCCGTGTAGGCGCCCGCGCTGCCGTGGCTCTTGCGGCACTCGCCGCAGTGACAGGTGGTGACGTCGCGCAGGGGGCCGTTCACGCGGTAGCGCACGCCACCGCAGAGGCACCCGCCCTCGTGGGATTCGCTCATGCCCCGATCATAGGCGCGGGTACACTGCCACCATGGCTGAAGGCACCCTTGGACTGATCGGCGCCGGCCGGCTCGCGAGCGCGCTCGTGACCGGCTGGGTCGCGGCGGATCCGGCGAACGCCGGCCGCATCATCGCGACGGACCGCGTGGAGGGCGTCGCCGAGGCGCTCGCCGCCCAGCAGGGCATTGGCGTGCGCGCCACCCCCGCCGAGATCGCGGCCGAGGCCGATCTCGTGATCCTGCTCGTCAAGCCGCAGGACATCGCCGCCGCGGCACGGGAGGTGGCCACGACGCTGCGTCCCGGCGCATGCGTCGCATCGGCGGCCGCCGGCGTCGAGCTCGCCACCATCCGCGCCGAGCTCGCCGAGGGCACGCCCGCCGCGCGCTTCATGCCCAACATCCCCGTCGCCGTCGGCGGCGGCGTGTCGGGCGTCTGCGGCGATGCCGCCGCGACCGCGCTGCTCACGCCGTGGCTCGAGGAGGTCGGCACGGCCGTCGCGGCCGACGAGTCGATGTTCGATGCCGTCACCGCGATCTCCGGCTCGGGTCCCGGCATGCTGGCGTACGTGATCGAGGCCTTCGTCGAGGCGGCCAAGGCCGTCGGCTTCGACGAGGCCGACGCCACGCGGCTGGCCGTGATGACCTTCGAGGGCACGGGCCGCTATCTCGTCGAGACGGGGGAGAGCGCGACCGCCCTGCGCGAGCGCGTCACGTCGCCCGGCGGCACGACCGCTGCCGGCATCGCCGCACTCGAGGCCGGCGGCCTGCCGGAGGCGATGCGGAGCGCCGCCCTGGCGGCGCGCGATCGCGGCACGGAGCTCCGGAGCGCCTGATGACCTTCGACCGCGACCTCATCGCGACCTTCATCGGCTCGCTGACGCTCGTCTACACGATCATGATCATCGCCTACGCGCTGCTGTCGTTCGTCCCGCTCGGCTTCTCGGCGCCCGTCATGGCTCTGCGCCGGTTCCTCGACGACACCGTCGCGCCGTACCTCATGCTCTTCCGCCGCTTCATCCGGCCGATCGGTCCGATCGACCTGTCGGCGATGGTCGGACTGTTCGCGCTGTGGATCGTCTCGCAGCTCGTGCAGGGCCTGATCGCCGGCTGACGCACGCGACGTCGGGAGAGGCGGTGGGTGCCCCTCCCGACGTGCGTTCGCGCTGCGGTGCTAGCCGAGGACGGCGATCCGGAGACCGCGCCACGGGTTGATGCTGTAGCCCGGGATCGTCTGGGGCGTCACGCCGACGGCGGACAGCCACATCTGGTAATCCGTCGCGGTTACGACACCACCGTGCCAGCGGCGCCAGACGACCTTGGCGTTCTTGAGCGGCGGCGGCGGGGCGATCGTGTCGGTGATCTCCACGGTGTTGCCGCCCTGGTCGAGCGTGCCCCACGGCGAGCGCGTGAGGGCCTGGCCGACGGTGCTCAGGTTGCCCGTGTACGTGCTCGCGAGCTTCTTGAACGGCGTGATCGCGCACTGAGCAGCGGTGAACTGCGCGGCGCACCAGTAGGGCGGGGTCGGCGTGCCCTTGTACGACGCCAGCGGCTGCGTGGCGGAGTTGATGACGTTGCCCGTGGTCGGATCGAGCTGGGTCTGCGCCGGCGGCGTGGCCGGGCAGAGCGTCGGCGAGTCCGCGCTGGCGACCGGGGAGGCCGGGCAGTTCACGAACGTGCCGGGACCCGTCGGGTAATCCCAGTACGACAGCTGACCGCCGCCCTTGGGATCGAAGTACGCGGCCTTCATCCACTCGTCCTGGCTCGTCACGGCGAAGCCCGAGTCGAGATTGCGCGTGGCCGCGCGATTGCTCATCGTGTACATGCCGGTCTCGGTCTGCTTCGACAGGCGCACGGTGTATGTGGTCTGCGTGAGCTGGGCGCCGGAGACGGTGGTGATCGTCTTCGTCTTCTTCGACAGGGTCTTGCCGTTCTGCAGCGCGTTGATGAAGCGCGCCGAGCGGGTGAAGTCGGCGAAGTTGAACGGCTTCTGTGCCCAGGCGGGGGAGGCCACCGAGTAGTGGCGACCCGGCAGGGCCTTGGCCGTGCGATTGATCGAGCCGTACAGCGGCCAGACCTTGGAGCCATTCGGCGCGGCCCAGAGGTGATGCCGGTTGAGGCCCATCGGATCGACGGTGTTGAGGAACGTCGTCCACTGGGCGACGGTCACCTCGGTCTCGCCGACGTTGTACGTGTAGGGAACGCTGCCAACGGACATGCAGGACGTCTCGGAGACGTTCTGCACGCCGACGCCGGCCTGGGCCGGCAGCTGGCGAACGATCTTGAGGTTCTGGAGGCACTCGGCCTTCGTTGCGTAGACGGCGTTGTAGAACGGGATGATCCAGACGGCCTTGTTGTTCGGCGCTGCCACGGTCACCGTGCTCAGTGCGACGACGTTCATCTGGCTGTTCGCCGCGGGCACGATCTTCGTGACCGACTTGGACAGCGCGTTCGCGGTGAAGACGTCGCCGCTGGCATCGAGGACGATGCCGTTGGGGCGGCGACCGGTGCGGCCGATGATCTGCGACGTGCCGAGCGCGGTGATGCGCGAGACGTCCGCCGAGCCGTTGTTCGTCGTGTAGACGTTGCCGGAGTTGTCGAGCGTGATGCCGATCGGGCGGCGGCCGGTGCGACCGAGGATCGACGAGGCGCCCGTGGGCGTGATCTTCGAGACGTTGCGCGTGTTCCAGTTGGCGGTGTAGACGTTGCCCGAGCCGTCGAGCGCGATGGCCTGCGGCCAGCCGCCGGTCGTGCCGAGCGTCGAGGCGACGCCGGCGGCGGTGATCTTGGTGACATTGTCCGTCTTCTCGTTGGCGACGTAGAGGTTGCCGCCGCCGTCAACCGTGATCCCGAGCGGATGCTCGCCGGTCAGTGCCAGCGTCGAGACGACGCCCGCGGGCGTGATCTTGGTCACCGTGCTGTCGAGATAGTTCGTCGTGTAGACGTTGCCCGACGAGTCGACGGTGATGCCGATCGGCTTGCTGCCCGTGGTGCCGAGCGTGCTCGACGTGCCGTCAGCCGTGATCTTGGTGACCGTGTTGTCTCCCGAGTTCGCCGTGTAGACGTTGCCCGCGGAATCGATGGCGATGCCGATCGGCCCCTTGCCGGTGGTGCCGAGCGTGGTCGACGTGCCGTCCGGCGTGATCTTCGTCACGGTGCCGGCCGTGGTGTTCGCCGTGTAGAGGTTGCCCGCTCCATCGATGGCGAGGCCATTCGGGGTGGCGCCAGTGGATGCGAAGACCGTGGAGCGTGCGGCACCGCCGCCGGCGAGCGGGTCTGGGGCCTGGGCGGCAGCGCTGCCCACGAGGGCGAGGGTGAGGAGGAGTGCGAGTGCGACGACTCGGCTTCCGGCAACGGCGAGGGATGTCATGGAGGGGACTGTACGGGGTCTGTGCCGCCGGGGGATCCTCTGCACGCAGATCTGAAGGAAACCCCACCTGAGGGCGTATGCCGGCCCACAGGAGGCGAACCCGGGATGTAAGCGTTTCGCAACAGTCGGCAGGAGACGCGGGAACGCCGCCGTAGCACGCAGCATGGCCATCACTCCCGCAGAGATCCGGCACACCCCGCTTCGCCGCGGGCTGTTCGGCTACAAGCGTCCCGATGTCGACGACATGCTCGACGAGGTCGTCGACGCGTACCAGGAGCTCTGGCAGGAGCGCGTCGACCTGCGCGACCAGCTGGAGGAGATGCAGGCCGAGGTCAAGCGCGTCCGCGAGATGGAGGACCTCCTCCGCCGCACGCTCGTGAGCGCCGAGAAGAACGCCGCGGACCAGAAGGAGGCCGCCCGCAAGGAGGCCGCCCAGATCATCCGCGAAGCCGAGCAGGAGGCCCGCGAGATCATGGGCGAGGCGCACCATCAGCGTGCGGCCGTCTGGCGCGACACGCAGGGGATCGAGCAGAAGGGCCGCGAGCTGCAGGCGCGCTACCGCGCCTTCCTGCAGACCGCCGAGGCCGTCCTCGATGAGATCGAGACGTCCGAGGAGCTCAACGAGCGCACGGAGGAGCACGAGCTGTTCCGCGAGGAGATCACCCTCCACTGAGCGCCGCCGTGCCCTCGGCACGGCGCTACGGTTCGGGCATGGACGCCGATACCGCAACGACCGCACTGACCGCAGAGCGCGAGCGCCTGCTCCACGACCTCGCGCAGCTGCGCGGCGAGCTCGTCGATCCCGGGCGCGACAGCGCCGAGCGCCTCGGCGCGGGCTCCGATGACGCCGTCGAGACGCTGACGAACGAGCTCGACGAGGGCATGGAGGCGGACCTCCAGGCCAGCCTCGACGAGGTCGACGCCGCACTCGCACGGATCGCCGACGGCACGTTCGGCATCTGCATCGACTGCGGTCAGCCGATCCCCGACAAGCGCCTCGAGGCGCTGCCGGCGAGCGCGCGCTGCATCGAGTGCCAGAGCAAGTCGGAGCGCCGCTAGCCCGATGTCGGCGTCGCCGCCGACTCCTGCGGTCGATCCCACTCGGCCCCTGCGCCAGCCCGCGGACGCGCTCGCCTGGACGGTGTTCGCCGTCGTGGCGCTGGTCGCGATCGCCGCCGATCAGGTGACGAAGAAGATCGCGCGCGCATCGTTCACGCCGAACGATCCGTTCGAGGTGCTGCCGTTCTTCCACTTCACCAACACGCGCAATACCGGCATCGCCTTCGGGCAGTTCCAGGACAGCCAGCTCCTGGTGATCGTCCTGTCGTTCATCGCCATCACGTGGATGCTGGTGTACTTCGCGCGGTCGGGCGGACGCTCGCCGCTCCTGCCCGTCGCGATCGGCCTGCTGGCCGGTGGAGCGTCGTCGAACCTGTTCGATCGCCTGCGCCAGGGGTACGTCACGGACTTCCTCGAGCTGACGCGCTTCCCGGTCTTCAACCTCGCCGACGTGGCGATCACGGTGGGCGTCGTCCTGCTGCTGATCGCGCTGCTGCTCGGCGAGCGCCAGCAGCGCGCATGATCGAGATCGTCATCGCCGCCGAGCAGGCGGGTGCACGGCTCGACCAGGTCGTGCACGAGGCCGTGCCCGGGCTTTCGCGGTCGGCCGCGCAGCGGCTCGTCGATGACGGCGACGTCACCGTCGATGGCGAGGCGAAGTCGCGGAGCACCCGGGTGCAGCGCGGCCAGCTCGTGGTGATCGATCAGCCCGAGCCCGAGGAGATCGTCCACGAGGTGCCGGCGGTCCTCGAGCCGACGATCCTCCACGAGGACGCCCAGCTCGTCGTCGTGGACAAGCCGATCGGCCTCGTCACGCACGCCTCGCCGGGCTCGCCGGGACCGTCGCTCGCCAGCGTGCTTGCCGCGCGCGGTCTGGCCGGCGGGGGCGAGGACGACCGCCCGGGCATCGTCCATCGCCTCGACAAGGAGACGTCGGGCCTGCTCGTCGTCGCGCGCGATGCGGAGACGTTGGACGCGCTGCAGAAGATGATGCGCAAGCGGGAGATCGAGCGCGAGTACGTCGCCTTGGTGCACGGCCGCCCGCCGAGCATCGCCGGCCGGATCGAGGCGCCGATCGGCCGCGACCCCGTCAACCGCACGCGCCGCGCCATCGATGGCATCGGCGCGCGTCCCGCCGTCACGCACTTCGAGCTCCTCGAGGCGTTCCCGGAGTACACCCTCGAGGCGGTGCACCTCGAGACCGGTCGCACACATCAGATCCGCGTGCACTTCGCCGCCATCGGCCATCCCGTCGTCGGCGATCCCGTGTACGGCCCGTCATCGAGCGACACGCTCGGCCTCAGGCATCAGGCGCTGCATGCGCATCGCCTCGCCTTCGACCATCCGGCCACGGGCGAGCGCCTCGAGCTGACCTCGCCGCTGCCGGGCGAGTTCCAGGCGGCGTTGGATCAGCTGCGCGCGGCTCGCGGTTCGAACGGCTAGCGTCGCCCCGAACCGCGCTCCTGCGCTAGGTTTCGCCCCGAACCCACTCCCCCGCTGGGGCGTGGTCGACTGAGCGGTGCCGACACCTGTCGGTCTCAGCGACTGCCAGCGGGCGCACGACCACCTCAACCCAATTGAAGGAGCCACTCACATGGCAGCTGTGACCATGCGCGAACTGCTGGAGGCCGGAGTCCACTTCGGGCATCAGACCCGCCGCTGGAATCCCAAGATGCGCCGCTTCATCTTCGGCGAGCGCGGCGGCATCTACGTCATCGACCTGCAGAAGACGGTCGTCCTCGCGAATGAGGCGCACGAGATGGTGCGCGACATCGCCGCGAGCGGCGGGACCGTCCTCTTCGTCGGCACCAAGAAGCAGGCCCGCGAGGCGATCAGGACGCAGGCCGAGCGCTCGGGCATGCCGTACGTCAACCACCGCTGGCTCGGTGGTCTGCTCACCAACTTCCGCACGATCACGGACCGCATCAACCGCCTCCATGATCTGCGCCGCCTGCTTGCCGACGGCCAGCTCGACCTGCTGCCCGCCAAGGAGCGCCTCGTGCGCCTGCACGAGCTCGACAAGCTGGAGACCAACCTCTCCGGCGTCGCCAACATGCAGAAGCTCCCGAGCGCGATCTTCGTGATCGACCTCAACGCCGAGCAGCTGGCCGTGCGCGAGGCCAAGCGCCTGCACATCCCGCTGATCGGTCTCGTCGACACGAACTGCGATCCGGACGAGGTCGACCTCGCGATCCCGGGCAACGACGACGCGATCCGCTCGAACGACCTGATCGCCAGCGTCATCGCCAACGGCGTGATCGAGGGCCGCAAGCACCTGCCGTCCGCGGTCGAGGGCCTGTCCTCCGACGAGGCTGCCGCCGTCGAGGAGGCCGTCGCGGAGATCCTGGAGGCCGCTGAGGCCGCCGAGGCCGTCGCCGAGGTCGCCGTCGCCGAGGCCATCGTCGCCGAGGCCGTCGCCGAGGCCGCGGTCGCCGATCCGGACATCCCGGTCGAGGTCGCCGCCGAGGCCGTCGCCGACGCGATCGTCGCCGAGGCCGTCGCCGAGGAGGCGGTCGCCGAGGCGATCGTCGCCGAGGAGATCGCCGAGGTCGTCGTCGAGGCGATCGAGGAGGCAGTTGAAGAGGCTGCCGCCGAGGCCGCCGACGAGAAGCCCACCGCGTAAGCGGATCCGAACCTGATTACCGCGGCGCAAGCCGAGAAGGACCGAGAACCATGAGCGATTACAAGCCGAGTGCCGCCGACGTCAAGGTGCTCCGCGACCAGACGGGCGCGGGCATGATGGAGGTGCGCGACGCCCTCGTCGAGGCGGCGGGCGACATGGACGCCGCCAAGAAGGTGCTGCGCGAGAAGGGCCTGGCCAAGGCCGCCAAGCGCGGTGGCCGCGCGACCAGCGAGGGCAAGGTTGCCTCGTACATCCACGGCGGCGGCGTCAAGGGCGTCCTCGTCGAGGTCGGCTGCGAGACCGACTTCGTGGCGAACACCGACAAGTTCGGCGAGTTCGTCAAGGACATGTGCCTGCAGATCGTCTCGATGGACGGCACGCGCTGGATCTCCGAGGCCGACGTGCCGGAGGAGGCCAAGGAGGCCGAGCTCGAGATCTTCCGCTCGCAGGCCGCCGACAAGCCCGCTGACGTGCAGGTCAAGATCGCCGAGGGCAAGCTGCGCAAGTGGTTCGAGGAGGTCTGCCTGCTCAACCAGCCGTACTTCCGCGATGAGGATCTCACCGTCGAGCAGCACCGCGCTGCGCTCTCGTCCGAGATGGGTGAGAACATCGAGATCAAGCGCTTCTCGAGTTACACCCTCGGCCAGGAGTAGGACCCATGACCAGCACGCCGTTCAGCCGCGTTCTCCTCAAGCTCTCCGGGGAGTCGCTGATGGGCGAGGCGGGCTACGGCATGGATCCCTCGCGCATCGCTGAGATCGCCTACGCGATCCAGCAGGTGCGCGAGGAGGGCGTCGAGGTGGCGATCGTGGTCGGCGGGGGCAACATCTTCCGCGGGATGGCCGAGTCGGCCAAGGGGATGGACCGCGCGTCCGCCGACTACGCCGGCATGCTCGCGACGGTGCTCAACGCCATCGCGGTCCAGGATGCGTGCGAGCGCATCGGGGTCTTCACGCGCATCCTCAGCGCTCTGGACATCCAGGAGGTCGCGGAGCCGTACATCCGGCGCCGCGCGATCCGGCACCTCGAGAAGGGCCGCGTGATCATCTTCGCCGGCGGCACGGGCAATCCGTACTTCACGACCGACACCGCCTCCGCGCTGCGCGCGTGCGAGATCGGCGCCCAGACGATCCTGATGGGCAAGAACGGGGTGGAGGGCGTGCTCGACGACGACCCGCGCGTCAACCCGGACGCCAAGCTGATCCCCGAGCTCACGCACCTGGAGGCGATCGAGCGCGGCCTCAAGGTGATGGACACGACGGCGCTGTCGCTCTGCATGGAGAACGACATGCCGATCCGCGTCTTCAACGTCAACGACGCCGAGAACATCGTCCGCGTGGTGCGCGGCGAGAACATCGGCACCCTCGTCGCGAGCGGCGCGCGTGTCGCCCCGGTCGCGCCGAAGGAGCCTCGCGGAGCCTAGGCGAGATGGCGCGCAAGGAGTCCGACGAGCAGAAGGAGTCGCGTCGCCGACTCGCGCAGGCGCAGATCCGGCAGTTTCCCGATCCCGTCCTGAAGAGCGAGACGAAGCCCGTCGAGGTGTTCGACGACGAGCTCAAGGCGCTGCTCCAGCGGATGCACGAGATCGGCGAGGACGCCGTCGGTGCGGGGCTCGCCGCGCCGCAGATCGGCCTCCTGCGCCGGATCGCGGTGATCAGCTTCACCGACGACGAGTGGATGTCGATGATCAACCCGGAGATCATCGAGTACTCCGAGGAGACCGAGGTCGGCGGCGAGGGCTGCCTCTCGCTCGAGATCCTGCTGCGCGAGCACCACTCGGTGCCGGTGGAGCGCAGCACGCGCATCCGCGTGCGCTGGCAGGACGAGCAGGGCGACGTGCACGAGGACGAATTCCTGGACATGCCGGCGCGCATCGTCCAGCACGAGGTGGATCATCTGGACGGGATCCTGACGATCGACCGTGCGGCGCCGGCGGACAAGCGCGAGGCGCTGAAGATCCTGCGGGAGAGGCTCAGCTGATCGCGCGCGCGCCGTTCGCGGGCACGTCCGCGTTCGGAGCCGAGGTGCTGCGCGGCCTGCTCGCCGCGGGCGTCGAGGTGCCGCTGGTGCTGAGCCAGCCCGATCGGCCCGCGGGGCGCAAGCGCGTCCTCACGCCGCCGCCGGTGGCCGCGCTCGCCACAGAGCTGGGTCTGCCGCTGCTCCAGCCCGAGCGCGCCATCGACGCGCTCGACGCGCTGCGCGCCAGCGAGCCGACCGCGATCGCCATCTGCGCCTACGGCCAGCTGCTGCCGGCCGACCTGCTCGCCCTCTGCCCGTGGCTCAATCTGCACCCGTCGCTCCTGCCGCGCTGGCGCGGGGCCGCACCGATCGAGCGCGCGCTGATGGCCGGCGACGACGCCACGGGCGTGGCGATCATGGAGACCGTGCTCGGGCTCGACGAGGGGCCGGTCGTCTCGTGCGACCCGATCGCCCTCACCGCCGCGTCCGACGCCGCGGAGGTCGAGGCCGAGGCGCTGCGTCTGGGCGTGCCCGCGCTGGTGCGCGCCCTCATCGCCGCTGCTGGGGGAACGCTCGTCTCGTCACCGCAGGCCGCCGAGGGCGCCACGTACGCCGAGAAGCTCTCGCGCGACGATCGCCTGATCGACCCGGCGGCGCACGGCACGGCGGTCACGCTCGATCGCATCCGCGCGCTGCGCCCGCACATCGGCGCGCTCCTCGCCCTCGACGACGAGACCTTCACCATCTGGCGTGCCGAGCCCGCCGGCGAGGCCGTCGCCCCACGTGCGGTCGCAGTGGCCGGGGAGCACCTGCTGATCGGCCTCGCCGACGGCGCGATCGCGGTCACCGAGCTGCAGACAGCCGGCAAGCGCCCGCTCGCCACGGCCGACTGGCTGCGCGGCCGTCGCACGCCCCCGACGCGGGCTGCGCGGCCGGCATGAGCCCACGCGATCCCGCCCGCACCGTCGCGCTCGACGTCCTGCTCCGTCAGGAGAAGGAGGAGGCCTGGGTCGACCGTGCCTTCAGCGCGGAGGCCGCCCGCGCCCGTCTGGATCCGCGCGATCGCGGTCTCGCCGCGCAGCTGACGAACGGCACCGTCAAGGCGCAGCGGCTGCTCGACGCGTGCGTGCTCGCGCTCGCCGATCGCGATCCGGCCAAGCTCGACCCGACGACGCGCTGCATCGTGCGCCTCGGCGCCTACCAGCTGCTGCTGCTCGACCGCATTCCGCCGCACGCGGCCGTCTCCACCGCCGTCGATCTCGCCACCAAGCGCCGCGGCAAGGGCGGCGCGGGGCTCGTCAACGCGCTCCTGCGTCGCGTGGCCGATGGCGGCCGCGCCTGGCTGGAGGCCTTGCCCGACGAGACCATCAGCGATGCCGCACTGCGGCGCTCGTATCCCGACTGGATCGCCGAGCTGTGGGAGCAGGCGTACGGGCTGGACGCGGCGCGCGGGTTGATGGACGCGGGCAACGCGACGCCCGAGGTGGCGTTCCGCGTGTCGGCGCTGCGTCGGGGTGCCGATGAGCGCGTGGCGGAGGAGTTCGCGCGCCTCGACTGCGCGTTGCGTCCCGACGACGAGGTGCCGAGCGCGTGCGTCGTCGAGGGCTCCGTGGACATCGCGGCGACGCAGGCGTTCCTGAGCGGCGATCTGATCCCGATGAGCCGCAGCGCGCAGCGCATCGCGCCGTTCCTCGGTCCCGAGCCCGGCATGCGCGTCCTCGACGCCTGCGCCGCGCCGGGCGGCAAGTCGGGGCATATCGCCGACCTGCTCGGCGGCGGCGAGGGCCTCACCTGCGTGGAGCGCGATCCGGGCCGTGCTCGCGCGCTCGCCGAGACGTTGTCGCGTCAAGGCGTCGAGGGCTGCGACCTGCTGCCGATCGACGTGTTCCAGCTCCCCGCCGATCGCACCGGCTACGACCGCATCCTCGTCGACGCGCCGTGCACGGGCCTCGGCACGATCGGCTCGCGTCCCGATGTGCGCTGGCGTCGCCAGCCCGCCGAGGTCGACCGTCTCGCCGCCCTCCAGCGCGGGATGGTCGACTTCCTCGTGCCGCGTCTCGCGCCCGGCGGCGTTCTCGTCCTCAGTCTCTGCACCCTCGGCACCGCCGAGTCGCACTCCGCCGACGAGCACGCGATCGACGCCCGTCTCGAGCTGCGCCCCGATCAGGGTGCGGGCGAGGGCTTCGTCGCCGTGCGCCTCGCCGCTGCGCCGTAGGACACGGGGTCGCATGATCCGTCCTATGGCGAACGACGCATGGCTCACGGAGTTCCAGGTCTGCCCCTCGATCCTGGCCGCCGACTTCGGCGCCTTCCGGGAGCAGGTCATCGAGCTGATGGACGCCGGCGCGCGCACGTTCCACGTGGACGTCATGGACGGGCACTTCGTCCCCGTCATCACCTTCGGCCATGAGGTCGTCGAGGCGATCGCCGGCGAGGTGCACGCCCGCGGCGGCGCGCTCGCCGTGCACATGATGGTGCAGGAGCCCGAGCGGTTCGCGAGCGAGTACGCCAAGGCCGGCGCCGACTCGTTCACGATCCACGTCGAGGCCACGCGCGACATCCATCGGGCCATGCAGATCGTGGAGGAGGCCGGCATGATCCCCGGCGTCACGCTCAATCCCGCCACGCCCGTCGCTGCGCTCACCGAGGCGGCCCGCTACGCGCGCAACCTGCTCTGCATGAGCGTGAGCCCCGGCTGGGGTGGCCAGAAGTTCATCACCGCGACGGCCGATCGTCTGCCGCAGCTGCGCGCGCTCGCGCGTCCCGATGCGGGCGTCGAGGTCGATGGGGGCGTGGCCGCCGACACGATCGTCGGCTGCTACGAGGCCGGCGCCAATCGCTTCACCGCCGGTTCGGCGATCTACAAGCAGAAGAACCCCGGCGAGGCCTACCAAGCGCTCGTCGAACAGGTCCGCGCCGCCGGCGCGACCATCGCGTAGCCTCGCTCGCGTAGGCTTTCCGCGTGATCGACGACGCCTTGATCGAGCGCCTCGCGCGCCTCAAGGGCGGA